>JACCYU010000054.1 GCA_013696315.1 Gammaproteobacteria bacterium
CGACTGATCCGAAAGGTCTTGCAGGCCAGCCGCACAGAAGCTTGACGGTCGCAGACCGCAAAGCGAGCTAAGGTGCGCCGCGCGCGCGGCGCTACAGCTTTTTTGCAAGGGCTTCCTTGAGCAGATCATTAGACATCGAGGTCTCGGCATACATGCGCTTGAGTCGCCGATTCTCGTCTTCCAGCGCTTTCATCCGGCGCATGAGCGACACATCCATGCCGCCATACTTGGCGCGCCATGTATAAAAGCTGGCTTGGCTCATGCCGTGCTGGCGGCACAGCTCGGTCACCGCCACGCCCGCTTCCGCTGCCTTCAAAATCGCCAGAATCTGGCTGTCAGTAAATCGGCTTGTCTTCATCGTAGAGTCCTCGGTCGGTGAGTACTCTACTTGCTCGTGGCACTATTTTAAGGGGGCATTACAGCTGCACACCCAGGCGAAGACGGCGCTGCATGCTGGAAGGCCGACATCCGGGCCCATGCCGAGAGGGCGTTGGATCGATTTGTCGCTACCTTTGAGGCAAAGTACCCCAAGGCGGTGCACTGCCTGGTCAAGGATCGCGACGAGGTGCTCGCCTTCTACGCTTTCCCGGCCGCGCACTGGCAGCCTCTGCGCACCACCAATCCGATTGAGTCAACCTTTGCGACCATCCGCTGACGCACGGTGAAGACCCGAAACTGCCTCAGCGTGACCAGCGGGTTGAGTCTGATGCACCAGCTGGCCATGAGCGCACAGCAACGCTGGCGGCGGCTGCGCGGTTTTCGTCAGCTTGCCGACCTCATCGCCGGCGTGACATTCATTGACGGAACTGATGTACGAACGATCCGCAGGAAGGCCGCCTGACTCATGATCCCCGTACACCAGAATTGACATTAACTCTTTTCCCGGAGTTTGCGCCTTCAGAAGCCTTGAAGGTCGAAATAACTAGGGTGCCGTAATCAAAGGGTTTGTTGGTCCTTCGAAGGAGTCAGTATGGCGCGCGCGTGGATCAGGCGTTGCGCCATGGTAAAAGTGATGACGCCGATGAAGACCCAGGTCCAGAAACCCAAACGCTGCGCGTCGAGCGTCATGACGGACAAGCAGATGAAAGCCTCCGTGCGCTCGCCCAGGCCCGGAGCGTAGTGAAACGATTTAACGGAGACGTTGGCGACCGCCGCGCCAATGGACAGGAACAGCGACATCGCGATCGCGATCACGCCCGCTAATACAACTAACTCGAAACG
The DNA here is from genome assembly GCA_013696315.1 of Gammaproteobacteria bacterium. Classification (NCBI taxonomy): domain Bacteria; kingdom Pseudomonadati; phylum Pseudomonadota; class Gammaproteobacteria; species Gammaproteobacteria bacterium. Next base: position 1,222 of record JACCYU010000054.1, read on the forward strand.
AGCCCCGGGGAAGCGGTAGGCGAGCGCCAGGATCATGGAGATTTCGACGACCCGGTCGAAGGTGATGTCCAGGATCGCGCCCAGTGGACTGGGCCGCGTTAATCTGGCGAGCGTTCCGTCGGCGGCATCGATCAACCCCGATAGCCAGAGTACCGCAATGCCCAGCCAAGCCCAGCCCGCGGCGACAAGGACCGCGGCCGCGACGCCTAACATCATCCCCCCGACGGTCAGCGCATTCGCGGAGACGCCGAGATCAAAACAGACGCGCGCGATCCGGTCGAGCAGCGGCTGGATCAGATTTTTTGCGCGAGAGTCGAGCATATAAACACCGCGTCTTATCCGAGGATTTGTTCTAATGCCGACGCGGCACCGCGGCACCCGTTACTTGCCGCTACTGGCCGCGCCCTCCTCGAGACCGATCTTCTCGAGTCTTGCCTTGGCCTTGCGGGTGATCAGCACCGTTACGACAATGGTCGCGATCAGGCCGATGCCAAAAAATGTCCATTTAAGGATTCCTCCTTGCGCGCCGCCGCCCCCGGCCGCCGCCCCGATCGCGCCCAGATACACATAGAGCGCCGTACCCGGCATGATGCCGACGAAGGTCGCCGCGACGTAATGCCAGAACTTGATATCGGTGACGCCGAAAAAATAATTCTGCAGGTTGAATGGAACCAGCGGACTCAAGCGCAGGAGCATAACCACCTTCCAGCCATCCTCGGTGACCGCCTGGTCGATGGCCTTGAACTTGGGCCGCTGCTCGGTCATGCGTTCGACCCGCGCCCTCGCCAGGTAACGCGCGACCAGAAAGGCAGCCGCGGCCCCAATGGTCGCGGCGATCACAACCAGCGGAAATCCGAAGCCGCTGAATGCGAGCCCGGCCGCGATCGTCAACGGCGAACCCGGCGCCAGCATCACGGTAGCGATGATATACACCGCGGCGAAGATCACGTAGCCCCATACGCCCAGACCCTGCACCCATTGATTAAACGAACTCAGCCATTCGCCGACGGGGAGCAGAACCCAAGCGGCGGTGAGCGCGACAAATGCCAGTGCGACGCCGATCCACAACCAAGGTATGTTGCGATCGCGCCTGTTGAGGTTAGCCATGAATGTTCTCTCTTTTTGCCTTACACGAAGCCATAAGCGCGCATCGTGTCGGCGACCTTGATAAAACCGGCGATGTTCGCCCTTGCTTGTAAGCCACACCGGTCTTGTTCTTGTACCATACACACTGCGCATGGATACTATTCATGATGCCTTTGAGTTAAATGCGATTATCGGAGTTTTAACCAAGTCGCGGTGACCCGCCAGCAGTTGCGCAGCCCGATGGAGGGGCAACGAGCGACTGAAACGATTGTAGATGATTCTGGAGAGAATCGAATCAGGACCAGCGGGTAACATTCGACAAGGAACCCCCGATTTTCTGGCAAGCGAAGCGCGACTAGCGGATTTCTGAGCAGTTCTTAAGGCTGCACCAGCCCGACCTTGATCGCGTAACGCGTGAAATCGGCGGGGCCGTGCAGCTCCAGTTTCTGGG
>JACCYU010000055.1 GCA_013696315.1 Gammaproteobacteria bacterium
CGCGGATATCCATCAGGGCCAGGCGCATCACGCGCCACAACAGGCCGCATACATGACTGCATTCTCGACCGCACGACCATCATTAAAACCCTTGCATTTGAGGGCGCGTCCATACATGGGCGTTAGGCGTCCCGTGTGACTTCCGCGCGTGTTTGATCTTTTACCTGATGATGGCCATGGGCATTGTCCAGCGAGACCTGTCAAATACCTTCCAAAGGTTTTTTGACTCGGAAAAGTCCAGCGGGATTCTGCTGATTGCCTGCACGGTGATCTCGCTGCTGATCACGAATTCCTCAAGCGGCGCCGATTATTTAAGTTGGTGGCAAACGCGGGCCGGAGGTCTGAGCCTTGAGCACTGGATCAACGATGCGCTGATGGCGGTTTTCTTTCTGCTCATCGGCCTGGAACTCGAGCGCGAGCTTTACAGCGGTGAACTCTCCAACGTCCGCAACGCCCTGCTGCCGATGTTCGCGGCCGTTGGCGGAATTGCCGCCCCAGCGCTGATTCATTTCTCGCTCAATGCGGGCACGCCAACGCAGGCCGGCATCGGCATTCCGATGGCGACCGACATCGCGTTCGCACTTGGTGTGCTGGCCATCCTCGGAAATCGCATTCCAGCGTCGCTAAAGGTATTTGTGGTGGCATTCGCCGTCATAGACGATTTGGGCGCGATCATCATCATCGCCGTGCTCTACACGGCCCAGGTTTCGGTTGGGTATCTTGCCGCGGCCCTGGCCGTTTGGATGCTGCTCTGTGCTTTGAACCGCTTATTCCGGGTGATGTCACTGGCGCCTTATCTGCTGGGCGGCGCGTTGATGTGGTTTCTCATGCTCAAGTCGGGAGTTCACGCGACGGTGGCCGGCGTGATGCTGGCCTTCGCCATCCCCTTTTCCGCAAAAGACGACGACGCAGAGTCGCCCTCCCACCGGCTTGAACATGTTCTACACAAACCGGTCGCCTTCATTATTTTGCCGCTCTTCGCGCTGGCCAATACTGCGATCCTGATCGGCACGGATTGGATGAAGCACCTTGCGAGCATGAACAGCCTTGGCATTGCCGCGGGCCTGATCGTGGGAAAACCTCTGGGGATAACGTTCCTTTGTTTCGCCGCCGTTGCCAGTGGCCTATGCCGCTTGCCACCCGATCTGAATTGGCGGCACATTTGCGGCGCAGGAATACTTGGCGGCATCGGATTTACCATGTCCATCTTCATTACGAATCTGGCCTTTGGTGGAAATGAGGCGGTGATTACCGCTTCAAAGATGGCCATTCTTCTGGCGTCACTGACAGCAGGATCTATCGGTTTTCTGTGGCTCATAGTCTTCGGTAAGCCCGCGGCTGAACCGCGGCGTTAGGTGGTTTATGTCTCTACCTCCAGAATTCCTCAAGCTTGAAGTCTCACCCGACAGTAATAGCACTTAGTTGGATATTCAGATGACACGCTACACCTTTTTATTATTCTTGCTGCTTTCATTTCCTGTTGTAGCGCAGGAATCGGACTGGGACTACGGCCGGAAGCAAATGATGGAGGAATCAATACTGGAAATTCGCGAGTATCCCCAGTCCAAATATCTTCCTTCCAGCCATGTTCGATTATTCGCAGCATGTATCGTTGAAAAACGGATCCAAATGGGAAAGAAGCTAGGCTGCAATTGGAGAATGAAACCTGGCGCTACAGCTCAAGAACATTTGGCAGAACAATATCAGTGTTTTGAAAATGGTGGCTATGGAAAGGCTCAGAGAACAGAGCATGGTGAATTTTGTGGCGTGTTAATTCGTGAGTATTTCCGAGCACTTAAGAGTAAGTGAAGTGCTAGCAATCACATCCAGCGGACTCCGCTACGCTACGCCGCTGATGTGAGGCGTTAGGGCGCACGGTCGTGAGTGCCACTCATCAGGATCAAATTATTTCGGTCATTGGGTCGCGGTTGTACCAACCCATCGCAGACCTGATCGAACGACTAGTGGCTCACCCATATCAAGCGCCCGACCGCGTGAGTTCCAATTACTTCGAGGCCGGTTACTCCTCTGCCATTATCCTTTTACTTGCTGCAACCGTTGAATCACTTGTACAGCGAGACCGTTACTTCTATCGCCGTAAAGTACCGGGCTCTAACCCTAGTTCCACAGTGTCAGAGCACATGAGAATCATCCTGCGTTACCGCAGGCATGCGCAACTCGATGAATTATTCGAGGTCCGGAACTCCGTAGCTCACAATCACTTGTGGGAAATCGATTTCGCTAATCCCGCGGCAGGTGGCCGTCGTCATCAGCGGTCGTCGCTAGTCCCAATGCTTGGGGTTGAGGACTATAGGCGCAAAGCAACACCGCGACGCTGAACGTTGCTTGTTTAACGCTCACTCGGCGGCCCCAGCGTCTTGCCGCTGTGTTCGTCCAGCCACGCCGTTAATGTGAACTCTCCTTTGATCGGCCCGCCATCTTCGCCCGTGACTTCAATCGCCTTACGCTTAGGCGCGACATACTGCGCGAGTTCCTTGAACATTTGCGCGCGAATGGCAAGCTCGGCCGTTTCGTCCATCGCGATACGCGCCATGCCCGCTATCGGATCGCATCCCATCACGTCCAACCGGTCTATAACGGCCAGCGTCCGCTTGTTCCGGGTGCCTTTCTGACGCCCGCCGCGCCGTTCACCCGGTTTTGCTCCACCTCTAGGCATGGCTACTTACCCCTACTTTAGTCAATTTTTCTCATAACCTTACGCCGGTACCTGTAGCGTGCCGAGTCCGCGACTCATGAATCGCCCCAATCAGCCGGATGACATCGCAAGGTCAGCGTCATCGCGCGGCGCATGTCGGCGTCGCTCATCGGCTCACAATGGCGGCAATGCCACGGCTGCCCCGGTAAGTGCCACCATTGACCGGAACCGCAGGCGGGACATGCCGCGATGAAATCGGCATTCAGCCGCGAATCCCGTTCGCTGGTTTTCGACTTCCCGTCCTGTCCAGAATCGGCGATGATTTCCGGGCCAGAGCTTATTTCGTTTAATTCGTTTCTTTCGTAACCCGCTCCCGCTACAGCGCGCGCGATGTCGAGATAACGTCCCATTACGGCTATCCCTCAGTGCGAAATAAGCGAAAGATGCGAAATAAGGTCAGCAGGTTGGGTGCTTCTTTCGCTTAATTCGCTTATTTCGCAGTTCGTTAACATGCAGACCACACCTCGACGGATCGACCGCCAGTCTTACGCTGTTCGCATTTCGCAAGATTCTTCTCTTGAAGCAGTTCCAGCGCGCGGCCGATGGTCTCGCGATCTTTATGCCGCTTGAACAATGCGGATATGTCGGTACGGGTCAGTCCATCGCTAATCGCGCGCAGGCTGCGCAGGATGTCATCGGCGACAGGATCGCCGACGGCCGAACCGAAGATGTAGCGTGCCGATGCTTCGGCGTATTCCCAGATTGCTAGACCGGCTCGCAGGTGCGCGGGTTGGATTACGGCAGAGTTATCAAGCAGTGCATACAGCAGCGCCAGACGAATCACTTGTGCCTCGGCGCGTGACGTAACCGCGCCCAGCAGACCCGGCAGCCCTTCGGATAATTCTGGGTACACCGCATGCCAGATTGCGCGTGCCGCATCGTCCATCGTGACTCGCTCGATTACGCTGGCGCGTTCAATCGCTTGCGTCAGGCGTTCAGCCAAGGGCTTGAGCGCGTCATCTGCCAGGCTGCCGCCATCCGGCAGGCTCTTCGAGCGTCTTACGCAGAGATACAAAAATCGGTTGGCAAAGCCGTTGCCGCACTCAGTACGACCCAGATAGCGCCGCAGTTCGTCCACGGTGATATGCCCGATGATGCTGATATGCGCGCCGGTTGCGCAGGCGGGACTGTTCTTCGTCATGGTGGTTAGCCGATGTCCATCCCAAGCCTTGCGGATTACCGGCGATAAGGTATTTCCCTCGCGGCCCATCACGCGCAGCGTCGATGCGAACTCTTCCTCGATCACCAGCAGTCGCTTGTCGTTCACGCCTGCGTCTACCTCTTCTTCATCCATGTAAGAATCCGCGCCCTTGCCTTTTCTTACGCGCTTGGTAATAGGATCACGTACCGCCCAGATCAGACCTTCGCCGCTGGATAACCCGCTCTGTATGCAAGCCCGCGTCCATCTGTCGTCCACTTGGCGGAATAACTGCGTGATACGTCCCCAGCTCGTGCCTTTGCGAGCCTTGCTTGTTTTGCCTACTATGGTGGTGAATAAATTAGTGGTGTGGCGGCTGCCCTCGACGCGGTAATGCGGCCTGCTATCGGTGCAGTTACCGAATGCCTCAAGTAGTTGCCCCAGGATCGCGGCGGGATGGGACTCGGTGTGTGGTTCAATCGCCTGAACAATCTCGCCCGCCAGGCCGTGGTAGGCGTCCGGGCTTAAAGGCTCTGGCCATACCTCAGCCGCTACAGTGACATTTTCAGCCTTGGCGTAGTCCACCAGCGGCAGCTTGTCCAGGTCGGCGGCTTTAGCTTTCGGATGCTCTCTTAGCCAGTCCACCACGTCACCTTTCGGCGGCAGATTAGCAGTGTTCACTAGCCGCACAGTTGCGCCAAGCTCGATCAGCCGGTCAGCAACTTCTTGCGCATGCTTGAGTCCCGGTTCGTCATTGTCCGGCCAGATAATCACGCGCCGCTTTGCCAGCGGTGAAAAGTCCGCATGCTTCGCACTCGTTGATCCGCCGCTAGTGGTGGCGAGCATGCCTAGTTTTTCCAGGCAATCGGCTTTGTTTTCGCCTTCACCCCACCACACGCATTCATCCGGCCGCGCGAGAAGTTCAGGCAATTTGTATAGTGGTTTTCCGTTAAGATATTCAGGTTCTTCGAGTTCGTAGCCTTTGCCGTTCAAGTGCATCGGCCATATTCGCTTATTGCCGTTGGGATGCTTCAGGCGGAAAACCCATTTCAGGGTATTACCCTCAGCGTCTTGGTAACGATAAAAGCCGTCCGGTTTGTATCCGTCTTGAATCGCTTTCGCTGAGAAACGCCGTGCGGCCTCGCGTGGTGTCTCGTTCATCGATCCACCTCCCATGCGCCTAAATCCTTTGCCGCTGCTACGAAGTCCATTCCATGTAGCCGCCGATGAAAGTCCAACACGTCGCCGCCCTTAGCTCCACAGGCATGGCATATAAAGCCGCCGCGAACGAGATTGACGCTTAAGCTCGGGTTCGTATCTTCGTGGAAAGGACAGTTCGCAGCGGCCCAGTCGCCATGAATGCGTAGCGTGTGCAGGTGCCGCGTGTAGTAGTCCGATGGATCGGGTAACAGGTCGCGGCGATAGCGAGACTCGCGTTCAGGTCGGCCATACAACTTTTCATAGGCGTCCCAGAAACCCGCACGCGGTCGAAAACGCGCGCTCATGACCGCACCTCCACCTTGAAAGATGGTGCCAGCGCCAGCGTGAGCGTGCGTGCGACGTTATCGACCGCTGCCAAGGCATCGGCCACGGTTCGCACGTCCGCCGTGCGTAGCAGCCTGCCGCCAAGACTATTAGCCGCTACGGTAATGCTGGAATGCCACTCGATAGCCCGCCAGTATTTGCCCTTGCGCCGTTCAATACGCCAAGGCAATTCATCGGCGGTCAGCCGGTAACGATTATCGATGAGCAAAATGAAAGCGACTGGATCAGCGCGGCGTGTGCTATGCTTTGATTGTCCTGCCCGGACAGTTTCATGAGCCGCTTGACCGTCCACACGGTCGGCGGCTTTTGTTTTTATAGTCATTGGCGCACCTCCTTATGCGAGTCGATCAGCGCACGAATATCCTCTACACGCCACGCCGTGGTGCGCGGCCCAAGCTTCACAGGCATAGGGTAACGGCCAGCTTTAACGCCAGCCCCACCGGGCAGACTTAGAGATGGGAATAATCGGCGGATTCGGCGGCTTGGCTTTCTTGTTGCCGATAATTTGCTTTTCCCGGACGAAGCCGGTTTCTGGAAGGTTGTGCATCTAGGGTTACTCCGGTTTTTTGGTGTCCGGATACCCATTTACATGACAGCAACTTGGGAAAATAGCCTTTATAATTTTCTGTCAGTTAATTACATGCAATTGCCTCTACCTCCATGCTTTCCATGTCGGTGGCCGTCAGTCTTTTGTTTTTCTTGCTTGCGGCGACGTTCGGCTAATTCGTCTAAATCGGGTTGCCTGTCTCGTCTCTCTCTGTTGCATTCCGCTAATTCTTGCTCACACTTCATAAGGCGGGTTACTGCTTCTTCGATCGTTGCCGGAACCACAAAAGCAGATGCGCTCATGGAAGAGCGTCCCGTCAGGTTCGCCTTTGCATCGCCGTAGAGCGGCGGCAGGCCTTCCTCGGGCAGTAACAGTTCCCATCCTTTCAGCCGGCGTGCCCAACCGAAGAACTCAACTGCGTTTTCCATGCGGATACGGGAGTAGCTAGCGCCGCCAAATACGCCGTCCTGATACGCCTTAACAACACGAGCTCTGACGCGCTTCTGTGCATCGCGTGTGGAAAGCTGAGGCAGTGCGACTGCGGCTACGTACTCGATACCGTCATCTATCTTGATCGTGCCGTTTTTGATCGGTGGTTTCATGGCGCTCGCCCTTAAGATAGAAACCGCGACAGCCGGGTAAGGGTGCCCCGGTTTTCGCCCGTCGGGCTAGGCGCGGCAAACGGTCAGGCGGCCCGATGCTCAATAGGGATAATGCCTTTGAATCGCTCCGGCTCGCGTTGCACGTCCCATAGATCGACGCCGACTTGCATGCGCAGCCAGCTTTCCGCACTGGTGTTAAGCAGCCGTCCAATCCGCGCGGCCATATCAGGCGACAGCGCGCGTTTTTCGTGCAGCAGCTCGGACACACTCAACCGCGATACCTTGAGCCGTCGCGCGAACTCGGTTTGCGTCATTGATAGCGCCGGCAATACATCCTCGCGCAGTACCGCGCCCGGATGGGTCGGCCGCCGCTTTGGGTCTCGCATGCTCATTCAGTGGTAATCCTCAAGATCGACTTCGATGGCGTCCTCACCTTCGAAACGGAAGGTGATCCGCCAGTTACCCGTTACGGCGATTGCGCAGGCTCCCTTACGATCTCCCTTGAGACGGTGGAACCGATAGCCAGGCAGGTTCATGTCTTGTGCGCTCAGCGCCGCGTCCAGGCGGTCTAGCGTGCGCTCGATGCGTGCGGCGCTTCGCGCCGGGATAGCACGATGGTCGCCTTTGCGAAAGAACCGCTCCAGGCCGCGATGCCTAAAACTGCGAATCATCCGATGCAATCCATCGC
>JACCYU010000056.1 GCA_013696315.1 Gammaproteobacteria bacterium
GCGGGCGCTGCCGTGTAAAACCTGACCCATTGCTCATCTCTCCAGATATGACGATCCAATGTACCACTACACTGCGGGACTAAACACTTTAGTGCTGCGCTACGCCGGCAAGAATCAGCCATTCACCCAGATCACCGACAACGGCAATCTGCTGGAGCGACCGCGCAACAGTCTTACCCGGCTCGAAATCTGGCCCGCGGAACGCAGCGACATCATCATCGACTTTCGACGCTTCCCGGCGGGCGCCAAGGTCTATCTGGCCAACATACTGCCGATGAAGGACGGCCGCCAGCCCGACCGCAAATCGACTCTGAATCCCGACAAGATCGAGAATCAGCTTATCGAGTTTCAGATCGGCGAAGACGCCGTGGACGCGAGCCAGGTGCCCGCTGCCTTCCGCCCGTTCCCGCCAATCAACTTGAGCGAAGTGGTGCAACGCCGCGTGTGGAACTTCGAACGCGGCAACGGCATGTGGCAGATCAACGGCAAGCTTTGGGATCCAGACATTGACCACACGCCAAAGCAACTGGCCAATCCGCCGGTACAGATCAAGCGCAACACGGCCGAGATATGGACACTGAAGAATCTCTCGGGCGGCTGGGAACACCCGATCCATATCCACTTCGAGGAGGGACAGGCGCTCACCACCAACGGAGTGGCGCCTACCGCTGCGCAACGGTCGCGGCAGGACATGTACCGCCTGGGGCGCGAGACCACGATCGAAACGTTCATGCGCTTCCGGGACTTTCCCGATCCTGATTTCGATCCTTCGGTCGAGCTGGGGCGACGCGGCCGCTACGTCACGCACTGTCACAATTTGACGCACGAGGACCACGCGATGATGGCCACCTGGAACATCGTGCCGTAACGGGAGCGTTCGTGCGGAGGCCGCCTGGTCTCCGCGCCGCCAGGCGCTGGGGCGGTCAAATCGGCGCTAGGTGATGGTTCAATCAGGGCGTGTTAACGCTTGTGGTTCGGCAACTGGCACACATTTACACCCGCGTGAATCGCTGGTCGAAGAGCGGCGTGCTGGATCGGTCGGTATTCGCACAGTTGCAGCATGCGCAGATTGTCCGCCTAACAGCGAAGCCGTAGGGCTGGATACTACCGCAGTCATTTTAGCTGGGCTTTATCCCCGTCGTGCCGTCCAAGCAGAATTGAGTGACACGATGGAATTCAACCGAGCGATGTACAAGCGGCGCAATGCGATCGAACGGTTGTTCCGCCGCCTCAAGGGCTTTCGGCGCATCTTCTCCCAATTCGAAAAGCTCGATGTCTCGTACATGCCCTTCATCAACTTTGCACTCGTTGTCGATGGGCTGCGTTGATGTGAACAGGCCCTCCATACAATGGAATGGAGATCACAAGAATGAACACCGTAAACTCATACAATCGCCTTGGTCGCACGGTGATATCAGACAACTCCGTGTGCCATGGCTAACGCCATTCGGTGGCTGTTGAGGCTAGATCCTTAAATTTCGAAGGCGTCCGTCAACATCAACACGGAGATGTGAGATGTTTACACGAAGACGGATGCTAAAACTCGGGCTGCTGGGTGGCGCCGCGCCGTTACTGCGATTGACAGGCGCATCCGCGCAGGTCCCACCTTTCAGTTTCGATGCGCCGAGCCCGCCGACCACGCGTTTCGTGAGGTCGCTGCCGATTCCACCTACAACGCAACCCGTGGCCCGCTTCGCCGCGCCCGATTGTCCGCTGGACATCGTGAATAATGCGGCTACGCGATTCTTTAAAGTCGTTGAGGAAGAGGCCATGGTGTCGCTGCACCCCGAGCTCCCCAACACGCGGGTGTGGCGGTACCGGGACGTGAATACGCCGGCCACAAGTGGCATCGCCTTAGGTCCCACTTTCAAGGTGCGCCAGAACCGGGCGGGCGTCGCGCGGTTCACCAATAACCTGCCTGATCCGAGTTTCGGTTTCGGAGTCAATCATTCCACCGTGCATCTGCACGGCGCGCACGCGGCGGCTCGGGATGATGGCTTTCCCGATGATATTGCCCAGCTTCGGGCCTTGTTCCATCCGGGTGAGAGTCGGGATTACTGCTACCCGCATCGCGACCCCGGTTTCAGCACGGGCGAAGTGGAGCTGGACCTCAACGGGGTGCCCGTGGATCGTCCATCCACCAACTGGTATCACGACCACCTGCTGGATTTCACCGGACCCAATGTCTACCGTGGGCTGTCGGGCTTCTACCTCCACACCGATGAGATCGATACCGGCAACGAAAACGATCCGCCACCGGCGCTCAAGCTGCCGAGCGGCGCCTTCGACATTCCGCTAGTGTTCCAGGATCGGCGCATCGCCCGCGATGGTTCGCTCATTTATCTGCCGGGCGAACACGACGGGTTTCTAGGCGACAAGTGGCTGGTGAACGGCGCGATTCAGCCGTTTCTGCGGGTCAAGCGGCGCAAGTACCGCTTCCGCCTGTTAAACGGCTGTAATGCGCGCCAGTTGATGCTCTTTCTCACCGACAAAGCCGGCAACATCAAGCCGTTTATTCACATCGCGACTGGCGGCGGGCTGATGGATTCCCCCATCAACACCGATCGCATCTTCGCGATTAGCGCACAGCGACATGAGATCGTGATCGATTTTTCAAAGTTCCCGACCGGTACCGAGCTGTACCTCGAAGACCGCCTCGACCAGAACGATGGGCGCGGGCCCGAGGGCACATTCGATGATCCAAAACTTCTGGCCAGGGGGGCGGCAGTTCATCAAGTTCATCGTGGAGAACGCGGTCGCCGATCCGAGCAAGGTGCCGGCTCGACTGCGGCCGTTCGATCCGGTCCCGAAAGCGGTGCTGGCGGCGGCCAAGCGGCGCGAGTTCATCTTTGACGGGCGGCGCGGAGGTTGGGCGATCAATGGCAAATTCGTGGATATCAACAAGCCGATCGCCTCGCCGGCGATCAACACGCCGGAGGTCTGGCGGTTGGTCAACAAGTCCGGCGGCTGGTGGCACCCGGTGCACGTGCATCTGGAATTCATGCGGGTACTGACCCGCAATGGTAAGCAACCCCCGCTGGAGGAGCGCGACGGTCAGTCGCGGATGGATACGGTCATGCTCGGCCCCAACGATGAAGTGGAGGTGTACTTCAAGTTCAGGGACTTCCCCGGCCCCTTCGTGTTCCACTGCCACAATATCGAACACGAGGACATGTTCATGATGGCGAGATTCGACGTGGTTGGATAGCTTTGTGCCGGCGCCGCAATAAAGATGCGGCGCCGGGGCGGAGGCGTCGTCTTTTAATTGTATCCAAGGAGAAAAGCAGCAATGGTCAAAATTAATCGAAAGAGTCTGTGGCCCGTAGCGTTGAGCCTGGCGGTAATTGCGCTGACGAGCGAGGCGCACGACGGTTCGGAGCATCAGGGCGAGGCATCCGCGCCATCGCCGCGGCAGGCAACCAGGGTCGCGTCGGCGATGGACAGGATGGAAGGCTACTTTCCAAACGTGGCGCTGCAAACGGACGACGGCGAGACGGTGCGGTTCTATGACGATCTGATCAAGGGCAAGTCCGTCATCATCAGCTTCATGTACACGAGCTGTACGTCCGTGTGCCCGCTGACCACCAAAAATCTCATGGCCGTGCAACGCGCGCTGGGCGACCGCGTGGGAACAGATGTGTTCCTGTACGGGATTACCCTGGACCCGGCGCACGACACGCCCACCGTGCTCAAGCGCTTTGCGCGGGCTATCGGGGCGCAACCCGGCTTCACCTTCGTCACGGGAACCCAGGCGGATTAATATCGATCTGGTGCGCCACAAGCTGGGCGTTTACGACCCCGACCCGGTGATCGACGCCGACAAATCCCAGCACGGGGCGTTGTTCGTTTACGGCAACGAGGCGACCGGCAAATGGCAGGCGATACCCAGCATGCTGCCCGCCAGCCGCATCATCAGGAGCTTAGGGGCGGTGATGTGAGGTGCCGGACCGCGGAGGCGCCAGGTCTCCGCGGTCTCGCGACGGCCATACGGCTCAGCCGCAAAACGTGCTGTATACATGATCTACGCAAGCAGGAAGTTGCTTTCGGTCAACCATTCAAGAAACGAGGAATTTTTCGATGAACACCAAACCCGTATTAACCCGTTTGATAGCTGGCGCGCTGGTCGCCACGTTCACCTGCGCGCAGGCCGATGCCGCAACCATTCTGGTCAGGTGCGACAAGAGGGTAAACCGATCCAGTATCTCGGTCGATGGCAACAATCTCGTCGCCAGGTTTCTACGCTGCCGGGCGCAATCGGGCATCAACCTGCGAACCACGCGGCTCAAGCGCACAGTGGGCGATGAGCTCGAGTGCGATTTCGACAGCAATTTGAATGATTATCGCGGCTGGCGCCACTCGCATTCCAGCCAACTTCATCCGGGGCCGGCAGGTCACGGGGAAGCTCATCAACCGCTTCGGCCGCACGGTAATCTCGGACACCTCCATATGCCGGGTCCGTTAACGCCGCTTTAGCACGTTCCGGCCGGGAACCTCGCATTCGTCGGAGGTTCCCGTCGCACCGGTCGTACACACCGTGCGATAGCGGTCGAGCAACGGCAGCGGCTAGGGGGACGACAGTGCTTCCAGGCGATAGAGCATGAGCCGCACCAGTTCGCTTTCCATATCTTCGTAAAGCAGGTCGGCCTCCGCGGCATTACCGAGCACGTCGGTCTCCTCGAACAAAAACTCGCGAGTGACGGCGAGCGTCTGATCCTTGAGCCGCAGGTCATTGCCCTGTCCCTGGAGGTCGAATCTCACCACCGTAAGCAGCTCGAACTCGCGCACCTTGCCGTCGGTTCCGACCGACAGCACGCGCCGCCCACGCTGCTCGCTCTTGATGCGCAGAGCGGCGGTCGCGTGCTCAGAGTCCACCACGGCCACACCGTTCGCGCGCAACACACGCTCCAGCTCCACGCGGAAGTTGTTGTAAGGGCTCAGCCCGTCGATGTGCGTGCGCTTCATTTCCGTCGGCAGATCGGCCTGGGCGCGCAGCTGGAATCCACACGCGGAAACGCACAGCATAAGCGCCAGGCACGCCGCGCCGGCGCCGCGGAGGCCGCGTCCTGCCGGAAGCTTTGCCACGTTAGCCGGCCACGACGTTAACCAGCTTGTCGGGCACGACCACCAGCTTGCGCACCTGCTTACCTTCGATGAAACGTCGCACGTTCTCGTTGCTCAGCGCCGTTTGTTCGATCATCTGGCGGTCGCTGCCTTGGGGCACTTCAATATGTCCGCGCAGTTTGCCGTTGACCTGCACCACCAGCGCCACGGTGTCGCGCTGCAGCGCTGCCTGGTCTATATCAGGCCAGCGACAATCCACGATGGCATCCTCGTTACCCAGCGCCAGCCACAGACTGTGCGCGATGTGCGGCACAATCGGGGACAGCATGAGCACGATGGCTTCGAGTGTTTCCTGCGTGGCAGCTCGGCCTTGTTCAGTGTGATCTTCGAAACGCCCAAGCTCGTTCAGCAGTTCCATATTGGCGGCGATGGCGGTGTTGAAGGTGTAACGCCGGCCGATATCATCGCTCACCTTGGCGATGGTCTCGTGCAGCTTGCGGCGCAATTGCCCGATCGCGGCGGCCGACGATGCCTTTTCCGCGCCGGTCGCGGCATCGTTCACGTGCGCGTAAACCTGTCGCCACAAACGTTTGAGGAAGCGATGCGCGCCCTCCACGCCGGACTCCGACCATTCCAGCGACTGGTCCGGCGGCGCGGCGAACATCACGAACAGGCGCACCGTGTCGGCGCCGAAGCGCTCGATAAGCGCCTGCGGATCGACCGTGTTGCCTTTGGATTTGGACATCTTCACGCCGCCGTTGAGCACCATGCCCTGGGTCAGCAGGCGCGTGAAGGGCTCGTCGCCCTTAACCAGCCCGGCGTCGCGCATGAGTTTGTGAAAAAAACGCGCATACAACAGATGCAGCACGGCGTGCTCCACGCCGCCGATGTACTGATCCACCGGCAACCAGTAATCGGTACGCGCGTCCAGCATGGTCTTGTCGTTGTCCGGCGCGCAGAAGCGCGCGTAATACCATGAAGATTCGAAAAACGTATCGAAGGTGTCGGTCTCGCGCTCGGCCAACCCCTGGCACCGGGGGCATTCCGTGCGATAAAAGTTCGGATCGGTCTTGAGCGGTGAGGTAACGCCTTCGAACGCCACATCCTCCGGCAGCAGCACGGGTAATTGATCATCCGGCACCGGCACAACGCCGCAGGTGGAACAATTGATAATCGGTATCGGGCAACCCCAGTAGCGCTGGCGCGAAACACCCCAGTCGCGCAGACGGAACTGCGTGCGCTTCTCGCCCAGACCTTTAGCGGCCAGGTCGGCGGCAATGGCGTTAATCGCATCCTCAGGGCTTAAGTCGTCATATTTGCCTGAATTTACTATTAGGACATCATCAATATTCTTGGACGCATACCAATCTTTCCATAGGGCGGAATCGAAGCTGTAATACTGGTATTCAGCAGAGCTAGGATCACGTTCTCTCCAAAGAACATGTTCAAGAACCTGTCTGATCGGCAACCCATATTGTCTTGCGAACTCGAAGTCCCGCTCATCGTGCGCCGGCACCGCCATTACCGCGCCCTCTCCGTAAGCCATCAGCACATAGTTCGCGACCCACACAGGCAACGGCTCGTCCGTCAACGGATGCCGCACAGTCAACGTCGTCGGCACGCCCTGCTTTTCTTGCGTCGCGAGCTCGGCTTCGGTCACACCGCGCTTGCGGCAGGCCTCGATAAAAGCGGCGACCTTGGGATCGACTCGTGCCGCGCGCGCCGCCAGCGGATGTTCAGCGGCGACCGCCACGTAAGTCGCGCCCATCAAGGTGTCGGCACGGGTGGTGAATACTTTCAGCGCGCCCTCATCGTACGGAAAACGGATTTCCACGCCTTCGCTTTTTCCGATCCAGTTGCGCTGCATGGCGAGAACTTGCGCGGGCCAGTCGGCTAGCGCGTCCAGATCGTCAAGCAACTGGTCCGCGTAGTCGATGATCTTCAAGAACCACTGCGGGATCTCGCGTCGCTCGACCGTCGCGCCGGAGCGCCAGCCACGGCCGTCGATCACCTGCTCGTTGGCGAGCACGGTCCGATCGACCGGGTCCCAGTTCACGGCGGCCTTTTTTTTGTACACCAGACCTTTCTCTAGCAGACGCAGAAAAAACCATTGTTCCCAGCGGTAATATTCCGGCCTGCAGGTTGCCAGTTCACGCGCCCAATCGTAGCCGAAGCCTAAGCGTTTGAGCTGCGCGCGCATGTAGTC
>JACCYU010000057.1 GCA_013696315.1 Gammaproteobacteria bacterium
TCCCCACCATAGGTCTCACCCATGACCTTGGTCAACGCCGCCGTCAAGGTGGTCTTGCCATGATCCACATGACCAATCGTCCCTACATTGATGTGCGGCTTGCTGCGCTCGTATTTGGCCTTGGACATCTCAAAAACTCCGGTACCGATTATTCTTAACCTGTCTGCTGGTTAGCTACTTCAAAACACTGCTTGCTGATTGCGCTGGAGCCCATAACCGGAATCGAACCGGTGACCTCTTCCTTACCAAGGAAGTGCTCTACCGACTGAGCTATATGGGCCTGCTAATCTTCTGCGCAGGCATCCATGCCGAAACGGTTCAGCTTTGGTCAACACCGGCCCCGACATCCGTGTCGGTGCGCTTGCCGGGAAATTGATTCACTGGATCAATTTCTTCTCCCGGCCCGCCCGACTGAGCTATATGGGCCTGCTAGTCTTCTGCGCAGGCATCCATGCCGAAACCGTTCAACTTTGGTCAACACCGGCCCCGACATCCGTGTCGGTGCGCGCGTTGCGTGAGCGCCCATGCCAACACTATCAACATCGACTTACGCCGACTCACGTTTGTTCAAGACATCTGGAGCGGGTGAGCGGGTTCGAACCGCCATCATCAGCTTGGAAGGCTGAGGTTCTACCATTGAACTACACCCGCCGAATTCAACCCTCTCTACGATGCAGTTGCGTCACTTACATCCCTATAGCAATGGCTTAGCCTAGTCGTCCTGGCTGGTTGTTCGCTCGTTCGCTGGACAGTTGGCCGCTGCTCACCTATAAACTAAATGCGCAACGCCCAAATTGAATCAAGTTGGTGGAGGGGGGAGGATTCGAACCTCCGAAGGCTGAGCCAGCAGATTTACAGTCTGCCCCCTTTGGCCGCTCGGGAACCCCTCCGACTGACTCCGCCCGCCGATGACGCTTCCGCAGGAATCCGTGTACGCGCTTGACACGACACTCATTTTTCGGTGCGCCCGTACCCGCGTGCCTGTTGCCCAAGAGCCACAAGCACGGATGTTACCTGCCGGAAATAAAGCGCGCAATTGTGTGCCAAGTTTACAGTCTTGTCAATAAAAGATGCATGGCTTTAAGACGTTGACCAGTGCGGCAGGAGCGACTTGCCTGAACGGAATTATCGATGGGCACCATAGCACAATCGCACCCCGTGGGCGCGGCTACGAAAAGGGCAATCCAGGCTGATTCACCGAAAATCAGGCATGTAAAAATTCTGTCGGTGCGCGATAATGCCCCGCGCAACGCGCCAATGAGAAAATCGCCGTTAGCTCCGCGCATCGCAACTCACGTACAGGGGGAGAACACAAAAGATGAACGTTACGATTTATGGATCGGGCTACGTCGGCCTCGTTACCGGGGCATGCCTTGCGAATGTGGGCAATCACATCCTCTGCGTCGACGTGGACGCCGTCAAGATCGAGCGCCTGAGCCGCGGCGAGATTCCAATCTACGAGCCCGGTCTCGAAGACATGGTGCGGGACAATGTCGAGGCGGGGCGTCTGTCGTTCACCCTGGATCCCGAACGCGGCGTCAAACACGGGCTTTTTCAGTTCATCGCGGTCGGCACGCCGGCGGACGAGGACGGCTCCGCCGATCTGCGCCATGTGCTGAATGTAGCGCGCAGCATCGGCAAACATCTGGACGATTACCGCATCGTCGTCAACAAATCGACCGTGCCGGTGGGCACGGCCGACCGGGTGCGCGACACCATACAGAAAGCGCTGGCCGCGCGCGGCGCCAGAGTCGAATTCGATGTCGTATCCAATCCGGAATTTCTGAAAGAGGGCGCCGCGATCGAGGACTTCATCAAACCCGACCGCATTGTCATCGGCACCGACAACCCGCGCACCGGCGAACTCATGCGCGCGCTTTATGCCCCGTTCAACCGCAGCCACGACCGGGCGCTGGTAATGGATCAACGCTCCGCTGAGCTGACCAAATACGCCGCCAACGCGATGCTGGCGACCAAGATCAGCTTCATGAACGAGCTTGCCAACATGGCGGAAAAACTGGGCGCCGACATCGAGCGCGTACGCCGCGGCATCGGCGCCGACCCGCGCATCGGGTATTCCTTTATCTATCCCGGCTGCGGCTACGGCGGCTCCTGCTTCCCGAAAGACGTGCAGGCGCTGGGGCACATGGCCCGCGAAATCGGTTATCGCGCGGACCTGCTGCACGCGGTCGAAGCGGTGAACACAAGGCAGAAGCTGCGCCTGTTCGAAAAGATGCATGCACATTTTGACGGTCAACTTGCAGGCAAGACCATCGCGCTATGGGGGCTCGCCTTCAAGCCCAACACAGACGACATGCGCGAATCGTCCAGCCGCAGTCTGATGGACGCCTTGTGGAGCGCGGGCGCCAGGGTTCGCGCCTACGATCCGGTAGCGATGGACGAGTGCCAGCGAATATACGGTGAGCGCGACGACTTAGAACTTTGCGAGCAGGCCGAGGAGGCGCTGGAAGGCGCGGACGCGCTCGCTATCGTCACCGAATGGAATCAGTTTCGCAGCCCGAATTTCGACGTCATTAAAAAGCGGCTGAAGCAGCCCGCGGTGTTCGACGGCCGTAATCTGTACGACCCCGACATGATGCAGAAACTGGGCTTTAACTACTATGCAATTGGCCGCGGGCAGCGGCCTGGCGGCGCGTCGGCGGCGGCAACGCTTCTGACCTGAACGCTGCATCAAACGGCGGCGATTGCGCCCTGCCGCAGAGGGGTTTTACCGCGACTATTTCACCGTCGCGCCGGGCGGTGGTCCGCATTCGGCTTTGATCGCCCTGGCCCAGGTATCCGCCATCTTCGCGTAACCGCTTGCACTGGGATGCATCGGGTCACTCAAATCCGCCGGATATTTGAGCGCCGCCTGTTGATTGACCATGCGGACGCGGTCCGGATACGCGGGATTGATCGGATTTCCCATGCGATCCTTCGCCATCGACTGCACCTGATTGTTAAACGCCGCGATACGCGGGTCACTGGGATAGCGATCGATCACGCGCGCCAGCAACACCCGCACCTGCGCGCCGTGATCGCGCTCCCAGCGGTCGATCTCGTTCAGCACCATTTCCACATCGTCCACCGATGCCGTGCGCAGATTCTCCGAGCCCATGTGCAGCAGCACGAAATCGGCCGGATTCTGCTCCAGCCACGCATAAACCCCGGTGTTTGGATAATTGAGATCTTTTGCCTGCGATCCCCTCGCCAACTCGCGTACGCTGCGCAGCAAATGCGCCTCACTCTGATAATCGAAGCCCGCGACACCCGCGCCCAGCGACTGCGAACCGACAAAGTCCATCCGGTAACCGGCGGCGTTAAGTTTCTGCTGCAAGGGTTTTCGGTAGCCGACGCGCGTCTCCGGCACCGGCAATTGCGCCGCGCCCTGCATCACGCCGGCAGTGATCGCGCCGCCCAGCGGCATGACTCGCGGGTTGATGATGACAGTGACTTCGCCGGTGAGCGTCTTGCCATCGGCGCTGTGGGTTTTGTACCTGAACGAATCGCTGCCTCTGGCGTTGACCTTGGACGGTGTGTACGTAAATGTTCCGGACGTGCCGTCGATCAGCGTGGCCGTGCCCTTTTTGCCGCTGGTGATGAGCGCGTATTGCTGTGGTGTTTGCGCGGCCGTTGCGCGTTGCGCGCCGCTGCCGAGACTCGCGGTCAGCGTCTGCGCGCCTGTAGTAGTCCAGCAGCTCGCCGCGGCAATTGTTGACGCTCCGACCGTGATCGTCACGGTAGCCGCGTTCGAGGTTGCGCCGGCATCGTCCTGGACCACGTACTGAAAGCTGTCGGTGCCCGCAAAACCCGGGCTCGGGCTATAAGTCACCGCGCCAAAGCCGTTGTTAACTGCCGAACCACTTAGCGGAGAAATCGTAATCGTGACAGTGCCAGCGACAATCGTACCATCCGGATCTGTGTCGTTGGCTATAACCGGAACATCCACAGGCGTATCCAGTGGTGTGCTGGCGGCATCGGCAACCGCCACGGGCGCCTCATTAGCTGCCGTAATGATAATGCTGACCGTTGCGGTATTGGAAAGATTGCCACTTTCATCGCGCGCACGGTAAGCGAAGGTGTCGGACACGGTATTGGTGCCATCGTGAACATACGTCACCGCACCACCTGGACCCAGGGTGAGGCTGCCATTTGCAACGTCTCGAACCAGTTCGGCTATAAGTAACGCGCTGTCGGCGTCGGTGTCATTAGCCAGCACGCCCGCCACTGGTCCCGTAACCAGGGTTCCTCCCACAGCCACGGAGTAAGCATCGTTCACCGCCACGGGCGCATTGCTGGCTTGGCGCACCGTGATCGTAATGGAATCGACGGCCGTCGCGCCGGCGCTGTCGGCGACCGTAAGCTGAAACGTCAGGAGCCGCTGGATTAAAACCTGAGGCGCGGTGAAGCTGGGCGAGGCAGTGGTGGCGCCGGCCAGAGTGACCGGCGGGCCCGCATCCGTCTGCACCCACTGAAATCTGAGCGGATTACCTTCGGGATCGGTGCTACCCCTGCCATTCAGTGTCACGGGCTGACCTTCCGTAACGGACTGGTTCACCCCCGCATTAGCCGTCGGCGGCGCATTGGGCCTGATAGACACAGTAATTGAATCCGTGTCAGCAGCGTCCAGGCTATCGGTGACCGTGAGCTCGAACGTGAGCGCGCGCGGTGTCGAAACTTGCGGCGCTACGAAGCTGGGCGTAGCGGTGGTGGCTCCGGCCAGAGTAACTGGCCGGCCGCCGTCCGTCTGCACCCACTGAAATCGGAGGGGTTCGCCATCCGGATCGGTGCTGCGCGCACCATCAAGCGTCACGCGCTGACCTTCCGTCTCGGACTGATTCGCGCCGGCATTGGCTACCGGAGGCTCATCGGCCGTGATCGTCACGGTATCGGTGGCGCGTCCACCGTCATCGTCGGTTACCGTCAACCGAATGGTAAAGCGGTCGCCCGACTGAGCCGTGGGCGACAGCGTAAATCTGGGGGTGGGGCCCGTCAGCGTTTCTTGCGTGCCGGTAATTTGCCATAAAAACGTCGCGATCCTGCCGTCAGTGTCCGCACTGGCGCCGCCTCGCAGCATGACCTCGCCGCCCACCGTGGCGCGCCTGCTGGCACCGGCTTCGGCAGTCGGCTTGTCGTTGATGGTGATTTCCACTGTGGCGGAATTGTCCGTCCCGAACTCATCGACCGTGGTCAGGGTAAATTCGAGAATGGCGCGTTGCGTGACGGGCGGAGCGGCAAAACTCGCGATCGCGGTCGTCGCGTTCTGAAGTTCAATGGCTGGCGCGCCGCCGCTCTGCCTCCACTGGAACGCGGCGATACTGCCCACGTCCACCAGGCTGGACGCATCCAGCAACACGCGCGATGCTTCCTGCACCGTGCGATCCGGGCCCGCGCTGGCCGGTGGCGGCGCCTGCGATCCGCCCGAATCCACAAATCCGCATGCTGGCAGCACCGCCACCAGCAGTAACACCAGAACACCCCGAAACGAGAACAGCATGTCAGCACGCATGAGGCACATCCGTTATCTGTGCGGCAGCTGGTTTATTCCAGACCCCGTTCACGCCATGATCCGATGAGGATCACCGGCGCGATGCGCCAGTGGCAATAGCGGCGCACGTGGCACGAGTGCTGGAAAGCAGGCCTGATTATATTTCGGAAGTATGTATCTATTGAAAATGAGCCTATACTAATTCCAAAGGCTAGCGCACTGGGTGGCAGTTCGGGCTCTTCGCCCTGAGGGAACTTACCCTCTCCCACTACTTAGGCCGCTGGCCTTTTCAGCGCATGTCTAAGCACCCCGATCCTTCTTCTTTTCCGGCTTAGGCCATCCTTCCTCCGGACGCTTCTTGGTTAAGGCATCTTTAACGGCCTTATCCCAAGGTTTGTTTATCTTCACGCGAGCAGGCTCGGGACCACGGCTGCTTGCTCTATCTTCGGTTGGTTTCACCATACTATCTACCTCAGAGATACATTAAGATAGTTTCGTACTATCCCCTGTTGGACTTCGTCAAAAAAGAGTGTTATAAGCCTCTAACACTTTACCAGGATCGCTAGCTATGCCGTTCTCGTCGCAAACCATCAATGAATTGAGGGGTGAGGCTGAAGCTCTTCGGAAAGATTTGACTGACCTTCAGTCTCAGGCCGAAAAAATCAGAAGCCGCCTTGCGGCGATTGAGGAAGTTCTCTCGGACGATGTAGCTGACACTGTAAGTGCTAAGCATTTTCAGTGGACGTTTTTGAATACCGACGAACCACGGCTGGCTGATCTGCCGTTCCGCCAAGCGATACGACGTATCCTGAGGGATACCGACCGCCCTCTGAAGGTGGCAGAGATTCGCGCCATCCTCGAGCGAAACAAGGTTACTCCAGACGGCAAGACCGGTCTGTCGGCGCGCGTTTCCAATGAACTTTACAAAATGAAGACGGCTAATTACGTGCAGCACAATAATGGAGCCTTCTCTATACCTCGCGAGCTGACTACCACAAGTAGTCAGACAACCAACAATGCCGAGCATGCTCAATAGGAAACAGCCATGTTTTTAGACTGAGGTTGGGTAGGCAGCCCACATCAAGCAAAGAAAAGGGGAAGACCCCTGGTAAGAGAATTCCCCTCGACTTTGACCCTAACGGCCATCTTTACATAGTCCAGAGCGTGGAAACGAACTAAACTACGGTCTTAAGTTTAGCCAAATCCACGTTGCTTTGCACGATAATTAATTGTGCGGGTGTGGTGAAATTGGCATACACAGCGGCTTTGGGAGCCGCCGGCCTTTTACCCTCAGATGCTTTGATGGCTTCCGTAACCCTGGTGCCATCTTCTAAGCTGCGATGGTTGTACCGGAACTCGTACTCTGCCATGTACCGGTGCAGATGTTGCCTGCTGACCGCGTGGTAAATACCGTTCAAACCTCGCTTCACAACTGCGAAAAAAGATTCAACTGTATTTGAGTGAATATCGCCACGAACGTATTCTTTAACACTGTGACAAGCAGTCTCATGCCCGCCCGCGTACTCGGAGCCAATACCTTTGTAGGAAGAGTTGTCGTCTGTGATGATCCGAGCATCCGTATGAACCATCTCCCGGATCACGCCCTTCAATGTTTTGCTGGTAACGTCTGCCACTGGTCGCGTCCGGACTTTGCCGCCGCGCTCAACTAGTGCCATAACAGCTTGTTTGCTAGTTCCACGCCCACGCTTACTTAAGCCCTTGTAACGCGGCTTGCCGCCAACATAGGTTTCGTCTACTTCAACGTCACCGTTCAATGGTTCGCTGCACGAGTCAGCCATTGCAAAGCGGATGCGGTGAAGCATGAATAGAGCCGACTTGTAAGACACGCCAGTCTGACGGTGAATCTCCAATGCGCTTACGCCCTTTTTACTAGTAGACGCGCGCCAGAATCCAAAGCACCAATGGCGTAATGGAATGCGGCTATCCTCGAACACTGTGCCCATGCGCACCGTATATACCTTGCCGCAACCCCGGCAGCGCCAGCGGAAGTCTTTGTTGCGCTCGCCTGTCTTGCGGTCACACATCTTGTAAACGGCCGTATCGCCGCACTCCGGGCAAGCCGGATGATCCCCCCACCGCTGTTTTTCCATGAACTCGACAGCGGCATGCTCATTCGCACAAGCTAATGGTATGTCATTAAGAACTGGGTCATTCTTAGTCGAGCGATTCTGTACTTTGCTTTTCATAACTAATATGATACTTGATGAAAGAGATATAGTCAAGTATCATATTAGTTATTAGTAATCCATTTCCCGCAAAAGGACTGATTTAGCTACTTCAATTAAGGAAACGCCCTGCGACATAGATAGTCCAGACTGAAGAAAGCCAACGTTATATTGCCCATCCCTATCATCTAAAAAGATCACTATGGCTTTCGTCGGCTCCCTAATCTTTCTCTTAACTTAACTTCAGACGGTGCATCGTCTAACATCTGCTCCACGTTCCACCTTGCCCCGTCCCCGGTATGGTGGCTCAATTGTGCAATTTTGTCATTCATTAGGAACCTTATATATGGGCAATTATGTACTAGACGGGACAACCTTAGAAGTGCAACATCGCCCGTACGCCCTTACAACGCTATGGGACATGCTGAGGTTTAACGCGCATTCGTACGTAAGTACGCTCAACCGGATTGGAGAGCTTTACGGTTCTGTTCGTGCGTTCCGTGATGTAGGACATACCGGAACTCCAATACCGGAACATATTCGCCTATAGGTTGCGGAGAATCTGGCTGTCTTAAGACGTGAGCTTATTAGAATGAGCTTACGAATGTCGGTAATGTCTGTTGGTAGGCTCATCGAAAAAACAGAAGATACGCTGGTAGTCGATCAAGAGCTGCTATCTTTGATAGACGAATTGCGTTATCGAGTTGAGGATGAATTGGAGTCACGCCATTTTCTTTCTCTTTCTGATGAAGAAGCGCCTTACTACAGTCCGTCTGCACCGCTCTTCGGTGACGAGGTGCAAGACAAGCTCGGTGAGCTGCAATTTGATATTGAAGAGGCAGGTAAGTGTTTAGCTCTCAATCGTCATACCGCGTGCGTGTTCCATCTTATGCGAATAATAGAGCGCGTCGTGCAGTTAGTTGGTGGCAAGTTGGGCGTCGAATCGCCTAATGAAAAGGAATGGAACGCAATAGTTTGTCAGACGCGCAGCAAGGTAAATGGTATGGCAAAAAACGATCCTCAGCGGGATCAGTATGCGGCAATTCTTAATCATCTTGATGGCGTCAGGATGGCGTGGAGAAACCCGACCATGCATGTAAGAGGAAAATACACTGGAGAGGAAGCAGAGGACATCTTTAGCCATGTTCGATCATTCATGCGTGAACTCGTTAAGGTGATTTAATGTGAGTGATGAAGCTAGCCTTTTAGCCGCCTTCAAGCCCGCCACCCATCGCGGCACTACCGCTGTAGACCATGAGGTTGAAGGCGGCAAAATTGGAATCAGCTTCGACACGGACGATGGTGTTGTGCGTCTTAAGTTGCCAGTCGAGTCGGCGCGTCATGTGGCCGACACGATAAAGCTTTATCTGGATTTGCAGGCGCGTAATGAGAATGGAGAGTCTTGGAAACTGACGCTCAATGACGCTCTTTGCTCTCTGGTCTTCCAGTGTCCAGCTTGCGTTTGTAAGCGTACAGAATGTCCGCGATGCCACGCAGTTTATCAGGCAGAGCGACCATCGTTTCGTCCAGACGGGCGCTTAAATCATCCCGTATCTGAGGATGGGCGGACAAGGTTGCCATGAGACAGCCCATCGCTATGTCGAGCGCAATGGCCGTGGCTTGGAACTTATGTTCGATTTGATCAGTCATGAGGAGCCTCCTATGAGGCTTGCGAGTGTAGGAAACGCAACCGTAACACAGGAGGCCACTCATTTTAGTGCCGTAAGAGCTGTGCAACCCACCCCTCACTTTTATAGAAGCAGGTTCTGCTGACATGGCTGAAGAAGACTCTCAAGAAAAGCAGGATGAAAAGCTGTTTGAAGAAACGCTAATGCGGATGCTTAAGACGCCGCCTAAGCCGCATAAGAAGAAGGTTAAGGCGCCTAAAACGACGATAACGTGTCACCCGGACTTTAGAATGCTTGAGCGAACATCAGTCCCTGACGAGTTGCAATCCGGCATCGTCGGAGCCGGTGACATCTATATTGATGTCTTCAGCGCCGCGAGTGATGACAACATCACCGCCCGGCGGAATGCTGCTAGTGACGATTGTACCCCCCCGCGGTACGGACAACAACTGAAAAGCTGCTCGCAGTTCGATTCTGAAGATGTAATCGTTCCCCCGGTTGCAAGTGCGGATGTAACGTCTGTTGATACATGTATATTTAGTCAGAGTCACGCTTGTTCGTTAGTCGGCCGATAGGTTAAGCGCTTGC
Source organism: Gammaproteobacteria bacterium (assembly GCA_013696315.1). Lineage (NCBI taxonomy): Bacteria > Pseudomonadati > Pseudomonadota > Gammaproteobacteria > Gammaproteobacteria bacterium. The sequence continues at coordinate 9,891 of JACCYU010000057.1, forward strand.
CGGTGATGCCTTGTAAGGCAATCAGTGCACGTGCAGCGTCGTCTATGCCGAACCTTACACGGTTGTTATATCGGAAGTCGAACTCACCGACATAACGCTTTAGGTGCTGTTTGCCGCAGTGCTGGTAAACGCCAGTCATGCCGCGCTTAAGCACGGAAAAGTAGTTTTCGATGGTGTTG
>JACCYU010000058.1 GCA_013696315.1 Gammaproteobacteria bacterium
TCGTGCAATACCGAAGTGATGCCCGTGGCCTGCCAGTCATCGAAGATCGACCGCATATAATTCAGGCTGTCTTTCTCACCTTCGATGAACACCGACTCGTAATCGATCTCCCGTTGTTGCTGTGCGATGGTGGCGACGTCCGCGTGCATGCATTCGGGGCTGATCTGCATGTAGCCGGTGGCGTGATAGTGATACGCGTCCGGGTCCGATTCCCACACCTCCACACTCTGCGCCATGAGTTGTCGCATGGCGGGCTGGAAATAATTGTTGCGTATGACACCGCAGGCAATGCCGGAAGCGCCAGCGGCGACGCCCGTCTTGTCGATAACAAGAATGTCTTCCCCACCGCCCTGGCCACGCGCCTTGAACTCAAGGGCAAGATGATAAGCGGTGCTCAGCCCATGAATACCGGCGCCGATGACGAGGTATTTGATGTGACCTGGAAGTGCCATACAAAAAGATTCCTCCGCCCAGTCCGTGCCACGCAACGTTCTTGAAAACGCGATTGCTTGCCACGAGAACCACAAAAAATTTCGTACTCTTAACGACCGTCATCAGCCCCGTGTTGCTGCGAGCCGTAACAATGTGACGATGCGTGCTTATGCAACGGGCTACGAACCGCAACGCTGGCGGTCGCGTATCTCGTCACCTGGGGTCGGATGATCGATCTTCGGTCCCCGGAGCGTCAATCGCTCCTTGGACGTACCCCGTAGGGAGTAGCGAAGTTGTCGAAGGTTATGCGCAAGGCCGCCGCGTTTTTTTCCCGGGCGAAGCTCGACCACCCACCGCACCACGAGCGTCGTGGAAAGATTAAGGAATCTTTACCCCTGGCCGCACCCCGATCGCCGATCATGGCTGTAGACAAGTGCGCACCGAGCCAGCGAGTAAGTACAATTTACAGGGCAAGCCCTCTCAATCAGTGCCGGCCCCTGACTCCGCGCGTTGTTCACTTCGCGGCTGATTGGATAAGCATCAAGCCATGCGCAGGGACAAGGCTTGAGCAGTTGACCCACTCACGCACGTCGCCCGTCATCCACCAGTCGAAATCCTGCGCATCCGGTATTACCGGCATCCTGTTATGAAATTCTGTTCGCGGCTGACAAAACGGCCACACATTAGCCCGCCTCGGGCTTGCTGAACGAGAGCACGGGAGGGGTTAGCCGTTCAATTGGCTTGAGTACCCGCATTTGCTGCAATTCCCGGTTATCAGGGAGTTTAGTCATCACCGAAACATCGAGCCCAAGGCATTCTCGAGACATCTATACCCACTCAAGAACCGCACTGCAATAATATGACGACACGACTACCACGCAAGCGGGCGCGGCCTTGACTGATGTAGCGGATAGCGTTATGCTGCGTCGCATCAGTTTAAGCGTAACCGTTTTGACAGATCACAAGTGTCAGAAGGCAGTTTACTCAGGGAGAGCGGTCCCGGTTTAGCGACTTACGGATAGAGCGCATCATTCAGGGGCCGAGAGCCCCGCCCTTGCGGTGGGGCTTTTTCATGCGCTAAGCCCTTTCTTTAAAGGGCAGCATTTAACAGTTCGCCGTCTTTGGCTTTCTTCAGATTGGGGGACAGTCGCGGAATTAGAGATATCAGCATTCAACGTATGCTGGTTCTCTGGCACAAAACCCGATCCACCATCACTGCCGCTAATTGCCGCGTGATAGGCGCTTCCCGCACTAGTGCAGGGGCAAGCCTAGCTCGCTCTTTCTTTTTGTTGAACGCGAGAACCGACTGCGTTACCTCGGGCCCCCCCAGAGGATAATGGGACAGCAGCCTTTTTCGGCTGCTTGGGTTTCTTCTTTTCACGATTACTACGTAATTGACCTTTGGCCATTTTAGTTCTCCTTTACTTCACCACTGTAAACGACAGTCATCAGCACGTTACATCAGCAGGTAACCAATTGTTCGAATCTCCGGCATCATCATAGATCATTGATCATTCATCGGCTCCGAGGGTGGCTTCCGCCGCGCCTTGTTCTCCCTCTCATCTTCCGCGTCCTCGCCATCGGAAGCGCCCTGATCGGTCCACTGCTCATCCTTGTCGCCGGCTCTTTCAGCGGCGTCCAGCGCGACATCAGCAGCGTTCTTTACTGCCTTTTCCCAAATGTTCTCCCACGCGCTGAAGGTTTTCTTCCTGCTCCTGGTCGCAGCCCGCAACCCCGACGACCAGTGCCGCTGAAATCAGTATCAGTCTGACACCGTACATAAGGACACTCCGAGAAATGTGTTGGTGTAAGGCTTGCTCTATCGCGAAGCCCGCAATGCGACCGGTAAAACAATTGAACGGACGAAAGCGGTACAGGTTCCGACCTTAACACAACACACAAAGCCCCGCCCTATCCCAAGGGCGGGGCAATGCATTCTAGCCTGGCTACCGTAGCCCTCCGCTCGGTCGCCAGAGTTTATTTTAGCTGCATCGCAGCATGAGACTGGAAGCAACACGGATTAGCGGTACGTTTTGGGCGATAGGCTGTCGAAGCGCACCCGCGTTCCACTTTGCTCACCGTGACAGTTCCGGAGATTAAGGTATGATCGAGCTCCGTTTATCTGCGACCAAAGCGGAGCCGGGACGCAGATAACTGTCGCAATCAGCGCCTCTGGTGCGGAAATTGCCTGCCGGGGAAATATCGCGTCGGCGGCATCCCCGTCTGCTCTAAATTTAGTAGTGACAAAGCGCGGACCGATAGTCGGTGCCAGGGCATGTTGCCGTAGTAAGGTCACATCGGGATCCGCAACCCAAAGTGATCACAGCCGATATGCAAACCTCGCAGTCTTTGCGCTGGCAGTTCTGGATCGACCGCGGAGGCACCTTCACTGATGTGGTCGGCAAGCGGCCCGATGGCACACTCGTGTCCTGCAAGCTGCTGTCCGAGGGCTCTGATCAATACACCGATGCCGCAGTGGCGGGCATCCGTCGACTGCTTGGGCTGAAGAAGGGCGAGCCGATCAAGCCCGAGACGGTTGAGTGCGTGAAGATGGGAACGACGGTCGCGACCAACGCGCTGCTCGAGCGCAAGGGCGAGCCGACCTTGCTCGTTACCACAGAAGGCTTCGGCGACGCGCTGCGCATCGCATACCAGGAGCGGCCACGCATCTTTGACCGGCGCATCGTGTTGCCCGAGCAGTTGTACGCGCGCGTGATCGAAGCGCACGAAAGAGTCGCAACGAACGGCGAAGTCATCGAGCCGCTCGATCTGGAGCATCTGCGTGACGAAATGCGCGCCGCGTATAAGGCCAGCCTGCGCAGTGTCGCCATCGTCTTCATGCACGGCTACCGCTATACGGCGCACGAAACGGCGGCGGGGTGTATCGCGAGGGAAATCGGTTTCCCGCAGATCAGCGCGTCACACCACGTCAGCCCGCTGATGAAGTTCGTGAGCCGCGGCGACACGACGGTCGTTGACGCTTATCTGTCACCGATTCTGCGCCGCTACGTCGAACAGGTCGCGGCCGAGATGCCGGGTGTGCGTCTGTTGTTCATGCAATCGTCCGGTGGATTGACCGACGCGCAGGCCTTCCAGGGTAAAGACGCGATCCTGTCAGGGCCGGCCGGCGGCATCGTCGGCATGGCGCGCACCGCACAATTCGGCGGTTTCGACCGCGTGATCGGCTTCGACATGGGCGGCACCTCGACCGACGTCAGCCATTACGCGGGCGACTTCGAGCGCACCTTCGAAACACAGGTGGCTGGTGTGCGCATGCGCGCGCCGATGATGCGCATTCACACGGTCGCGGCTGGTGGCGGCTCGACACTGCGCTTCGACGGTGCGCGTTTTCGTGCGGGACCCGAGAGTGCCGGTGCGAATCCCGGGCCGGCGTGTTATCGGCGTGGCGGTCCGCTGGCGATGACTGACGCGAACGTGATGGTCGGCAAGATACAGCCGGATTACTTTCCGAAGGTGTTCGGTCCCGGCGGCGACGAGGCACTTAACTGCGAAATCGTCGTGACCAGGTTCAACGAGATGGCCGCCGACATCGAACGCAGCACCGGCGTGAAGCGCGCGCCCGAAGCGGTTGCCGAGGGCTTCATCGATGTCGCGGTCGGCGCCGTGGCCAATGCCATCAAGAAGATTTCGATCGCGCGCGGCTACGACGTGACTCGTTATACGCTGCAATGTTTCGGCGGCGCCGGCGGTCAGCATGCCTGCCGCGTAGCCGATGCGCTCGGCATGAACCGCGTGTTCATACATCCATTGGCAGGCGTGCTATCGGCCTACGGCATGGGCCTGGCCGACCAGAGCGAGATGCGCGAAGCCGCGATCGAGAAGCCGCTCACCAGTGCGCTGAATGCGGTGAACCGGACGCTGGATTCACTTAGCTCCGAAGCGCGGGCCGAACTGCGTCGGCAAGGCGTTGAGCCCGGCGAGATGCAAATATATCGTCGAGTGCATGTGCGCTACGAGGGCACCGACTCGGCGCTCGTCGTGCCCTTCGGCGAAGCGGCCGAAATCCAGGCGTCTTTCGAAGACGCGTACCGCCAGCGTTTCGCGTTTCTTATGAACGAGCGTGGACTGATCGTCGAGGCGGTGTCGGTAGAAGCGGTCGCAGCAGGTCACGCATCCACCGAGCGGCCCCACGCTCCATCGGCGCGTAAACGCGCACCGGCATCCGTGCACACGGTGCCACTTTTCAGCGGCGGGCGCTGGTGGAAGGCATCGCTGTTCATTCGTGATGCTATGCACCCGGGTCATACCATCGACGGCCCGGCCATCATCGCCGAGACGAACGCGACAACGGTCGTCGAGCCGGGCTGGCGCGCGCGGGTGACTGACCTTGAGCATCTGGTGCTCGAGCGCGTGCAGCCGCGTCACACGCACAAGGGAATCGGTACGACCGTTGACCCGGTCATGCTTGAGGTTTTCAACAACCTGTTCATGAACATCGCCGAGCAGATGGGAGTGCAGTTGCAGAACACCGCTTACTCGGTGAACATCAAGGAGCGGCTCGACTTTTCATGCGCCCTGTTCGATGCCGATGGCAATCTGATCGCCAACGCGCCGCACATCCCTGTGCATCTCGGCTCGATGAGCGAGTCGATCAAGACGGTGATCGCGCGCAACACCGGCAAGATTCAGCCCGGTGACGTGTTCATGCTCAACGACCCGTATCACGGCGGAACACATTTGCCGGACGTGACCGTGGTGACCCCGGTTCTCGACGACCGGGGCGCCGAGATCCTGTTCTATGTCGGCTCGCGAGGCCACCACGCCGATATCGGCGGCATAACGCCCGGTTCGATGCCGCCTTTCTCCGCGCACATCGACGAGGAAGGCGTACTGATCGACAACTTCAAGCTGGTTGCCGGCGGACAGCTTCGCGACAAACAAGCGCACGAGTTGCTGCGCAGCGGCCCCTACCCTTCGCGCAACCCATCGCAAAACCTAGCCGACCTGCAAGCGCAAATTGCGGCAAACGAAAAAGGCGTGCAGGAACTGCACAAGCTGGTCGCGCAGTTCGGGCTCGAAGTCGTGCAGGCGTACATGCGGCATGTGCAGGACAACGCGGAAGAGTCAGTGCGCCGTGTGATCAGCGCATTGAAGGACGGCGAGTTCACCCTGGCACTCGACAATGGCGCGCAAATTCATGTCGAGATCCGCGTGGACACGAAGCACCGCAGCGCCGAGATCGATTTCATCGGCACTTCCCCGCAACTGGCGAACAACTTCAACGCGCCGACCGCGGTGTGCATGGCCGCGGTGCTGTACGTGTTCCGCACGCTCGTAGAGGATGATATTCCGCTCAACGCCGGATGCCTGAAGCCGCTGAAGGTGATTATTCCCGCAGGCTCGATGTTGAATCCGCGAGCGCCCGCGGCGGTCGTCGCCGGCAACGTCGAGACGTCCACCTGCATCACCAATGCGCTGTACGGCGCGCTGGGCGTGATGGCGGCGGGTCAATGCACGATGAACAACTTCACCTTCGGCAACGACCGCTACCAGTACTACGAGACGATTGCCGGCGGCTCTGGAGCCGGCCCGGACTTCGATGGCACCTCGGTCGTGCAGACGCACATGACGAACTCGCGCCTAACCGACCCCGAGGTGCTCGAGTACCGCTTCCCGGTGC
>JACCYU010000059.1 GCA_013696315.1 Gammaproteobacteria bacterium
GAAAAGAGCAGGAAACGAGTCACTTTTCGCGCCCAACACTCCCGTCAGCGAACCGATGAACCATCAACACGACTCGAAACCTGCGCTCGCGACGCGAGCCGGCTTCTCAAGTCCGACAGGCTGCTAGATTCTTGCGCAGCGGTTTGAACCATTTGGTCGCGTCGATAAGTTGCACCTTGCCCTGGCGGTGCGCGGGCTTTTTGTTCGTCAGCACCCAGACGTAGGTCGCGATGCCGGTGTTGTAGAACATGTTGAGCGGCAGCGCGACGATCGCTTCCAGCCAGTCGTTCTCGATGATCCAGCGGCGGATGTTGCTCTCGCCCTGGCCCGCGTCTCCAGTGAACAGGCTCGAACCGTTGTGCACCTCGGCGATACGGCTGCCGAGCCTGGTGTCGCGCTTCATCTTCGAGAGCATGTTGACCAGAAACAGCATCTGGCCGTCGCTGGAACGGGTAATGAGCGAATACTCCGCATCGCCTGCGTGCTCGATAGCGAAGCGCGGGTCCTTTATGCCGGTCTTGCCGCCCATGCGCTCCAAATCGCTTTTCCAGCTCTTGCCGTAGGGCGGATTGGATAGCATGAAGTTGAACTCGCGCGCGGGAAAGGCATCGTTCGCCAAGGTCGAATGCTCCGGACCGCCAATGATGTTGTCCGCCGCCTCGCCGTCGCCCTTGAGCAGCAGGTCGGCCTTGCAGATGGCGTAGGTTTCGGCATTGATCTCCTGACCATAGAGATGCGTCGCGACCTGCTTGCCGTGTTCGCTCGCCAGCTGTTGCAGCGTCTCTTCGGCCACGGTGAGCATGCCGCCGGTGCCGCACGCGCCGTCGTATAGAGTATAAGTCGCCGACTCGATCTGCTCGGTGATGGGCAGAAATATAAGTCGGGCCATGAGCTTGACCGCATCGCGCGGCGTCCAGTGCTCGCCGGCCTCTTCGTTGTTCTCTTCGTTGAAGCGGCGCACCAGTTCCTCGAAGATAGTGCCCATGGCGTGGTTGTCGAGACCGGGCTGCTTGACCGAGCCGTCGCCGTTCAGCACCGGGTTGGGACTGAGGTTGATCGCCGGATCGAGCAGTATCTCGATTAGCGTGCCGAGCGCGTCGGCCTTTGAAAGGCGCGGAATCTGGTTGCGGAACTCGAAATTTTCGAGGATGTCCTGGACGTTGGGCGAGAAACCATCGAGATACGCCTCGAAATCCGCCTTGAGCTGTTGCTGGCTGGCCCGCGCGCGCAGATCGCGCAATGTGAACTTTGACGTGTTGTAGAAGGCCTGGCCGGCCGCCTGCCGGAGTGCAGCACCCTGATTGGTGACTCCCGCTTGATCCAAGGCGGCCTTCATGTCTAGCACCGACCGCTTGGTAGGCTCAAGCACGGCGTCGAGACGGCGCAACACCACCATCGGCAGGATCACATCGCGGTATTTGCCGCGCACGTAAAGATCGCGCAGCACGTCGTCCGCGATCCCCCAGATAGAGTTGGCGATCCAGTTAAGTTGCGGCAGATCCACCGTATTTGTGTCTTATTGGAAGAGGCTATTTTGCCGGATCATTCTACGTTCTGGATCTGTTCGCGCATCTGTTCGATAAGTACCTTGAGTTCGACCGCGGCCTGGGTGGTCGCCAGGTCGGCGGATTTTGAACTCAAGGTGTTGGCTTCGCGGTTGAATTCCTGCATGAGGAAATCCAGGCGCCTGCCCACCGGTTCGTCCCGCGCCAGGACATCGTCGACTTCCTGCAAATGGCCGTCCAGCCTATCCAGTTCCTCGTCGACATCGAGCTTTTGCGCGGCGAACGCCAGCTCCTGCTCCAGTCGTCCGGGATCGGCGTTGACATCGAGTTCCGCGAGACGGGTGTTGAGCTTGTCACGAATGGCGTTGAGCACCTCCGGGCGGCGCGCCCGCACCTGCGCAACCAGTGCGCGGATCGCGGCGCAACGCGCGCTGATGAGTTCCTTGATTCTGGCGCCTTCGCGTGAGCGCGATTCGACCAGATCGTGGAGCGCGGCGGTGAATACTTCGATGACCCGGGCCTGGAGCGGTTGCAGATAGTATTGAGGCTCGGAGATCACGCCGGGCCAGCGCAGCACGTCGATGGCGGTCATGCGGGCAGCATTGTTCATCAGCGACTCGACGCGGCGCGCGGCATCGATCACGACTTGCGCCAGCGCCTCGTTTAAATGCACCGCGTCGGCGGCCGTTGCCGCGCGCTGGAAACGCAGCTGACATTCGAGCCTGCCCCGGCGCAGCACGCGGCTCGCCTGCTCGCGCAACGCGTTTTCGAGCCCGCGCAGCTCATCGGGCAGACGCAGGGTAATATCGAGATAGCGATGATTGACGCCTCGCAGCTCGCACGTCAACGCGCCCGAATCGCCTTGCCACTCGCCGCGGGCGAAGCCCGTCATGCTCTTGATCACGCGATAATTCTCCTCTCACGAATGTTAAATCGGCATTAGCCGGACGCTCGTACCGGGTGACGGTTATACTGCGAAGTTGGATAACCAGCATAGAGCAGATTGTATGAGACCCAGCGGCCGCGCCTGCGATGAAATTCGCCCCATCCGATTTCACCGGCACTACACCAAGCATGCCGAAGGCGCCGTCCTGGCCGAGACCGGGGATACCAGGGTGCTGTGCACGGCGTCCGTGGAAGAACGCGCGCCGGCCTTCCTCAAGGGCACGGGTCAAGGCTGGGTCACCGCCGAATACGGGATGTTACCGCGTTCCACCGGCGAACGCATGGCGCGCGAGGCGGCGCGGGGACGGCAGGGCGGCCGCACCCAGGAAATACAGCGCCTGATCGGGCGGGCGCTGCGCGCGGCGGTCGACCTCAAGGGCTTAAACGAGCGCAGCATCGTCATCGATTGCGACGTCATTCAGGCCGACGGCGGCACGCGTACCGCCGCCATCAGTGGCGCCTTCGTGGCCTTGTGCGATGCGATCGACACCCTGACCTCGCGGCGGCGCATCGCGAAGAACCCGCTGTACGGCATGGTGGCGGCGGTGTCGGTGGGTATCTTCGAAGGCCAGCCAGTGCTGGATCTCGACTACGCCGAAGACTCCGCCGCCGAAACCGACATGAACGTGGTGATGAACGACGCAGGCGCGTTCATCGAGGTGCAGGGCACCGCCGAGGGGCATGCATTCCGGATGGACGAACTGCACGCCATGCTGAAGTTGGCGGGCAACGGTATCACCGCTGTCATGGACGCGCAGCGGCAGGCGCTGGCTCGGGACTAGAATCCAACGCCGTCCGTGAAACGCATTGTGCTTGCCAGTAATAACGGCTCTAAACTCCGGGAGCTGTCCGCGCTGCTCGAAGATTTGCCGTTCGAACTGGTGAATCAGTCGGAGTTTGGTGTGCCAGCTGTGGAGGAAACGGGGCTGACATTCGTGGAGAACGCGATCCTCAAGGCGCGTCACGCGGCCGCGCATACCGGCCTGGCCGCGATAGCCGATGACTCCGGACTCGAAGTCGACGCGCTCGACGGCGCGCCCGGTGTATATTCCGCGCGCTATGCCGGCGCGAACGCCAGCGACGCCGACAACAACACAAAGTTGCTCGCCGCGCTTGAAAACGTTCCCGACGAGAGGCGCGGCGCGCGTTTCCGCTGCGCGGTGGTGTATCTGCGCCATGCGCTGGACCCCGCGCCGATCATCGGCGAGGGCGCATGGGAAGGCGGCATTCTCCACATCCCGCGCGGCACGAACGGTTTCGGCTATGACCCGCTGTTTTACGACCCGATTCACGACTGCGCCTTGGCCGAATTACCGCCCGCAGTCAAAAACAGGGGCAGCCATCGAGGGCGCGCGCTGCGCCGGCTCGCGCGATTGCTGAGTGCTCGTCTTACCTATAGCCACCGCACCTGCTAACCGTGCTGGACATTGCCCCGCAGTCACCGTTCTGTTTCACCACGCTGCCGCCGCTGACCTTGTACGTGCATCTGCCCTGGTGCGCGCGCAAATGCCCGTATTGCGATTTCAATTCCCACGCCGTGCGCGAGGCGATCCCCGAGACGCGTTACATCGATGCGCTGCTCGCCGACCTGGACTACGAACTCCCGCGCGTGCGCGGACGACGCGTGGAGGCCATATTCATCGGCGGCGGCACACCCAGCCTGTTTTCGGCGCAGTCCATTGACCGTCTGCTGACGGGGATCTCCGCACGTTTTACGATGCGCCCTGACGCGGAGATTACCCTGGAGGCCAATCCGGGTTCGGTTGAAGAACATAAATTCGGCGACTTTCGCGCCGCGGGTGTGACTCGCTTGTCGATTGGCGCGCAGAGCTTCAACGACGAACTCCTCAAAAAGCTGGGGCGTATCCACGGCGGGCGCGAAGCTGTGCGCGCGGCTGAAATTGCGCACCACGCAGGCTTCGACAATTTCAATATCGACCTGATGTTCGGCCTGCCGGGGCAGGACACGGCAGCCTGTCTGGACGACTTGCGCATCGCCATTGAACTGGCGCCCACGCACATCTCGTTCTATCAACTCACTATCGAGCCGAATACTTTTTTTCATCACCAGCCGCCGGCGCTGCCGGACGACGAAACCATCTGGCATATGCATACCCAGGGCATGAGTTTTATGGCCGATCGCGGCTATACTCAATATGATGTCTCGGCGTATGCCAGGACCGGCAGGCGCTGCCGACACAATCTGAATTACTGGGAATTCGGCGATTATTTAGGGATTGGGGCAGGCTCCCATGGCAAGCTGTCGTCGCTGTCGAACTCGATTCACCGGCGGCACAAGCATCGTCAGCCACGGCAGTACATGGAATGTGCGCTTCAACACCAGCCGGTCGCGGGCGAAAATAAACTGTCCGCGGCTGATGCGATATTTGAGTTTATGCTTAACGCGTTGCGGTTAAGCGAAGGTTTCGACGCCAGTTTGTTCGCCGAGCGCACCGGCCTGGCGCCGAACCTGCTCGCGTCGCGCGTTGCCGGGCTGGTTGCGCGGGGCCTGCTCCGTCAGCGCGATGGCCGGATCGGGCCTACATATCTGGGACGACGTTTTCTTAACGATTTAACGGAAGCATTTCTCGCTGACGATGAGCGCACTGATTGAAGACGTGCTGGTGACCTGCCCTTATTGTGGACAGGCGATGGAACTCGATGTCGATTGTACGGGCGGCGATCAGTCGTATTACGAGGATTGCCAGACGTGCTGCATGGCCGTGCAGTTGGTGATCAAAGTGGACGATCGCGGCAATCTTACTTCGGCCACCGCCCGCAGGGACGATGAATAGGCCCGGCGATGCGTAAACCCGGCGATGAGTAGAAATTACGTCCCCGTAACCTGCGAGCGCTACAGCCAGTACGAACTTGTCATCCTGCGGGGCCAGTCGGTGCGGGTAGCCTGGCACGGTCCCCGCGGCCTCGCGCGCATCGAGATTTTGAAACCGCTCAACCTTCGTACGCGCTCGGGCGGCGAATATCTGATTGCCCGCAACCGCCTGGGGCAGTGGCGCGTTATGCGGCTAGACCGGATAAGTAATGCGAAAGTTTTGTGAGCCCTCCGATAAAAAAAATCGCGGTTCGACGATGTATCGTTGGCTTGTGAATTGCTAATGCGGCGTTTTTATACACAACAAAAATTACACTCGGAAAGGTTGCGCATAGTTTGGCCGAAGTGCTTCACGAATCGGCTTGTTTCTATAAAAACCGCAAAGAATCAATAGCTTAAATATCTGCCTAATTCTTGAGCACTGTAACAGAGTGGTCACATTCATTCACGCTGTACGCGGTTTGCCCCAATGGGTCCACAGAGTTATCCACAGATTTTGTGGATATGCCGGCAAAAATTAACCGCAACAGATACTTAGCCTCACTGGAGGGACACAAGCCCAACTACCGACGGCAAGACCGTGGTTGCCGCGACGCCGCAATGTGCGTATGATCGCCGCCTTCGTCTGCATCCCGCCCAAGAGGCAATCATGAAGTCTGGAATCCATCCCGATTACCACGAAGTAACGGTCAACTGCAGCTGCGGCAACAGCTTCAAAACGCGTTCTACATACGGTAGCGAGCAGCTTCACATCGAGGTATGCGCGCAATGTCATCCGTTTTTTACAGGCAAACAGAAAATGCTCGATACGGCCGGCCAGGTGGATAAGTTCCGACGCCGCTACGGTACGAAGTAACGCCGCGCTTCGCAATGGTTTGACGGGAGTGAGGCAAGTAACACGCGATCCGTCTCAGCGCCGTTCAATTCTGGGGTTGCTTGATGCAACTTCACCAGGCTCGCGCTTTCATTATGACCATCAGGTGATCGGGTCACCCGGCCTGGCGGCAAACACGTCACAGCTGCCGACGCTAGCCGAGACGGCAAAAATCCTCGCAAGACACCGAATGCGCGCGAGTACGCGCTATGGGCTATGTCTGCACCAGAGATCGCAACTTGATAAGCTACGGGCCAGCAACTTAAACGATTCGCATCGGCGTCGCCCTGGAGCTTGCGTGACGACAGCAGCACAGCGAGCCGCTCGCCATCCGCTCCAGCTCCAGGCACACTCCAATGGCACGCATCAGTCCCTACTTCGACATCAGGAAAGATCCGCTAGGCAACGAGTACATGGAAGTGTACCTGGAGGGCATTGCCCTCTTGCGGCTGGTGTTGAGTAACAAGGGAACGAGCTTCACGCAGGATGAGCGGGTGGAACTCGGGCTGGACGGCCTGTTGCCGCCACAAGTCAATACGCTGGAGCAGCAGGTGGACCGGGTTTATCGCGGCTACCTGCGCGTTTCCGATCCGCTGGGCAAGTATCAGTATCTGCGCGCCGTGCAGGAGCGCTCGGAAATCCTGTTCTACGCCCTGCTCGAACATTATCTGGAAGAGATGCTGCCTATTGTCTACACGCCGACCGTAGGTCAGGCGGTGCAGGAATACAGCTACATTTACCAGAATCCCCGCGGGCTGTCGTTCTCGCCGCTCAATATCGAGCGCGCGGATACGGTGGTCAAGAGCTATCCATGGTACGACGTACGCATGATCGTGGCGACTGACTCGTCGGCGATCCTGGGCCTGGGCGATCAAGGCTATGGCGGGCTTGCGATCGCCATAGGCAAGCTGGCGTTGTACACGGTTGGCGGTGGTGTGAGTCCATTTCACACCTGTCCGGTGAAACTGGATGTGGGCACTGACAGGCTGGACCTGATCAACGATCCCACGTATCTCGGCGTGCGCCAGCGGCGTATGCGCGGCGAAAGCTACTTCGCCTTCATCGACAAGTTCGTGCAGGCGGTGCACGGTCGCTGGCCCAACGCGGTTGTCCAGTGGGAAGATCTCTCCAAGGAAGTCGCGTTCAAGGTGCTGGAGCGCTATCGCCACGAGATTGCCTGCTTCAATGACGACATTCAGGGCACCGGCGCGATGGCGCTGGCAGGCCTGATATCGGCGTGCAGAATCAAGGGCGAATCCCTGGCCGCGCAGAATATCGTCGTATTCGGGGCTGGCGCGGGCGGCATTGGCGTCGCCTGGGCGCTCGTGGAGGGGCTGGTGCGCGAGGAGGGCTTGAGCCGCGCCGACGCTCATGCGCGCGTGTTTGTCATCGACTCCAAAGGCTTGCTCGTAGAGGGACGCGCAATGGACCCTTACAAGCAGGCGTTCGCGCAGCATCAGGAACAGATTCGGGACTGGCAAGTGGCGGGGGCGATACCCACGATGCTCGAAGTCATCCAGAACGCGTCCGCTACGGCGCTACTGGGCTTGAGCGGCCAGACCGGCGCGTTCAATCAGCCCATTATCACCGCGCTGGGACAAAACACGCTGCGCCCGATCGTGTTCGCGCTCTCCAATCCCACCTCGGTTTCGGAGGCGCTGCCTGAAGACGTCATCAAGTGGAGCGAAGGGCGCGCGATCGTGGCGACTGGCAGCCCATTTGCGGATGTGAAGCACAAAGGCTCGATTTATTCAGTCGGGCAGGGCAACAACGCGTTTATATTCCCCGGGCTCGGGTTCGCGTCTATCTTGAGCGAATCGCGCGAAATCACCGACAACATGGTGATGGAAGCGGCTTATGCGCTGTCCGATTACACCGCGGCTACGCACCTCGATAACGGCAGGGTTTATCCGCCAACCCGCGAACTTCAGGAAGTAGCGATCAGGGTGGCGGTGCGAGTGATCCGCCGCGCACTGGACGAAGGCGTGGCCGGCAAGACCGATCTGGAGGGCCGTGACCTGGACGCTTACGTGCGCTCGCGGTTCTGGAAGCCGCGTTATCTGCCATTCGTGCGGGGACAACCGTAACGAGGGTTCACCACCGCACAGGTGCCAAGAACGCCAGCGTAGCCAAGGCGGAAGCTCCCGGTATCCCCTTCATCCCCTGCTTCGACGTGCGTTGATTCCTACGCAAGTTTGCGCTCTTTACGACTCCGCGATCGATCGATTCTCTAGCCGGCGCTTGCGGTCAGCATCACGGCCTCGCCGCGCTCGTCCAGCGTGTGCAGCATCACGGGGCGGCGCCATACACGGCGAATATATTCCAGCACCTTGATGGCGCGCTGCGCGTGCAGGCCGCGCCCGTCGGTGACGTGTTCGTGCTGTAATTCCAAGGTGCCGTCCGTCTGCACCCTGGTGGCGCAGACGGTGGGCGCGCCGAAATTGAATTTGCCGCCCAGCAGCGACTCGCGCAAATCGTCGATGTCCGCCTTGTTTACCTTGACCTCGCCATTTTTCTTGGCGGTGTAGCCAAACAGACTCAACTCCTCGGCCAGGTCTTCGGTCAGATAATTGCGTACGAAACTGAAGTCGTCATCCTCCGTCATGATCTTGCGCGCCTCGGTCAGGCCGTGCGCCTCGACGATCTTGCCCCACATTGAAAATCCCAGGTGATACGGATTCACCGACAGCGCCACCTGCTGTCCGCTCGCGTAAGGGCGCACCACATCCGAGTGCGTCTTGATGGCGTCCAGATACACCTGCTGCGGTAGAAAATCCGCCTCGCTGAGCAGCCGGGCGTGCCAGTACGACGCCCAGCCCTCGTTCATGATCTGGCAGGCGAACACCGGATAAAAATAAAAGGACTCCTCGCGCACCGCCAGAAAGATATCGCGCTCCCAATCCTCCAGGTCCGGCGCGTAGTGCGCGATAAACCAGAGCAGATCGTATTCCGGCTGCGGTGGCACGGGCGCGGGCCGCTTTTCAGTATGGCCTTCCGGTAGCGCCTCTTCGTCAAGCGAATCGAAGCGGGTATGAAATTCGTCGGAGGACGGCTTTTTACCATCCGCCAGATAATAAGGATACCGGGGCCGACGCAGCGGTCGCTGTACGTCGATGTGCTGCTCCAGCGCCAGCGCCGCATCCAGCACGGCTTCCACACGCGCCTCACCGTGTTCCTCGACCGCGGTGGCGATCTGGCGCGCGTGGGCGGCCGCCTGCTCGACGATGTGGTAGCCGACCTGCTCCTGGCTGCGCCTGAACAACATGTTGTTCTTGCCAAAATCCGCGTGCCCCAGCACGTGCGCGGTGACCAGCGTGTTCTCCTCTACGCTGTTGTTGTGCGCCAGATACGCGCGCCCCGGGTTGCCCGGAAACACCACCTCGAACAGGCGGGAATGCCCCATGCGATGCTGAATGAGCTGATAGATGTAGCGCACGCCGAAAGACCAGTGCGGCATGCGCACCGGCAGTCCGTAGACCGCCACTTCCATCATGAAACTGCTGGGCACCAGCTCGAAATCGACCGGGAAGTAATCCAGACCCGCCTGCCGGGCGAGGGTTTCGAGCTGGTCGGCGTACGATCGAAGTTTATCAGGCATGGTCGGATTCTATGCTTGCCTTAAGCGGATGCCTGGCGACAGGTGCGTGGAAACTGCCACTTGAATGTCACGGAGTCACTCGGGCCTGCTGCCTGAAGAAGCTGCGTATCGCTTCCCACACATCTTCCTCCTCGCTGAGCGCGTAGGCGCCAACAGGCAGCCCGTCCTCGGAGAGCTGTTGGAACAGTTCGCCGATTTCGGTATCCAGACCCGCGCGACTCGGCGGCGAGGTCTCGACATAACCCATGTAATTGGCCACCGCGACGATCCGTCTCAAGCCTTCCAGCGCGGGTTCGCGATCCTCGCGAAAGTTGTCGCCGTCCGATGAATAGAACATGTAAATGTTGTAGCGCGCGGGGCTGTAGCGGTCACTGATGATGCTTGCCACCGTTTCGAAGGCGGTGGACGCCACCGTGCCGCCTTGTCCGCGCACCTGAAAGAATTCATCTTCGTTGAACTCCCAGGCGTTGATGGTATGCGCGACGAATACCGATTCGATGCGGGTGTACTGGCGGCGCAGGCCCTGAATGACCCAGAAGAAAAACGATTTGGCGAGCTTGCGATCGCGTTCGGTCATGCTGGAGGACACATCCAGCGCGAAGAACACCACGGCTTGTGTGGTCGGTCGCTGGCGTTTGATTAGCTGGCGATAACGCAGGTCGTCGTTGATGAAAATCGGACCCTGGGACTGGACGGTGCGGCGCTTGATGGATTCCTTGAGTGAGCGCCGCTTGTCCAGGCGCGAGCGTGCGCCGCGGCGATCCCAACCCTCGCGCGTGTAGTCATCATCTTCCAGCGAGCCGGACTTGGCGCGCAGATCGGGAAGTTTGAGTTCTTCCCAGAGCCAGTCGATGATGTCGTCGACTTTCAGCTCCAGCACGAACTCGAGGCCGCCTTCGCCGCGACCGCCACTACCCTTGTCGCGGCCCTGGGGTCCACGCCCCTGACTCAGCACGTCACCTGGTTTGGCGCTGCCCTGACCGACGCCGCCGCGGGTGCCGGGGTCAAGCAGGCGAAAGCGATAGTGTTCGAGAAAACGCACCGGCACCTGCACGGTGCGGTTGCCGTCGTTGCTGAGCACGTCCGCGCCGGCCACGATGTCGGGCAGACTCTTGCGCACCGCGTTGCGCACTTTCTCGTTGTGTCGCAACCAGTCGCGCGCGCCGCGCGAGAACAGATCGTACCAGCCGCTGTCCTGGCGATCCACACCGCCGGTTTCTGTATCCGAGCTCATGCCGTTTCGACCTCGCAATCGCTAGCGTTGCTCAACTCCGCCACCGGTCATGGCGTCCCTACAACCTCGTCGCTTGCGCGCTGCCCCGTAAGAGTCTACTCCTGAGACAACAGCGTGGTAACGTAGTTGAGCGCCTCTTTGGCGCTATGATTATCGTAGCCGTATTCCCTGACCAGCCGCTCCTGCACCGCGGAAATCTTTTGCTGCGCTTCTTCGTCAGGCCGCGCGGCGGAGGTGACCAGCCGCAGAACATCGCGGCGCTCCTCGAACAGATATTGCTCGATCGCCTCGTGCAGACGCGTGTGGCTGTCCAGTGTGAATTTCGAGCCCGCCTTGTAAGCCACCATCGCCTTGCGCACGACCTCCTGCCGGAACGACTGTTTGCCGGATTCCGACACCTTTATCTTTTCCTCGACCGAGCGGAGAAACCGCTCATCTGGCGGCCGCGATTCGCCCGTGATGGGATCGTCCACCTCGCGCTGATCGAGTTTGGCCTCGACTTCATCCAGGTATTTATCGAGCAATTGTTGTGCCTCTTCCTCGAACGAGGCGAACAACGCCTTGTGGACGTCCTCCTTGACCCAGCGGTTGTAAAAATCCTTGCGCGCCAGCACCAGAAAGTCCACCCACTGGCGCTTTTCCTTGGTGTCCATGCGCGCGTCGTGCTCGATGGCGTCTTTTAGAGCGAGCAATACTTCCATGCTGGTGAGACTCTTCGCCTCACTGCGGGTGATGGCGTTGGAAATCGCGTTGATCACGAAACGCGGACTGACACCCGTCATGCCCTCATCCGGTGCATCGGCCCTGATTCGTGACACTTCGTTGTCGGAAAAACCTTCAACGTCTTCGTGCGCGTACAGGCGCAGCTTTTTGGAGAGATCCAGCTCCTCGCGCTCCGTCGCGCGCAAACGGGTGAGAATGGAGAAAGTCGCCGCCAGCTTGAGCGCATGTGGATCGAGATGCACGGCGCGGAACGCGGCGGCGTTGGACATCAGTTTTTTGTAGATGCGCGCCTCATCCGTGTAGTTGAGCGTATACGGCACCTTGATGATCACCATGCGATCCAGCAGCGCCTCGTTCTCCTTTTCCTGCAGAAACTTGTGGAACTCCGCCAGATTGGTGTGCGCCACGATGGTCTCGTCAAGATAAATCAGCGGGAAGCGCGATACCTTGACGTTTTTCTCCTGTGTCAAAGTCAGCAACAAATACAGGAATTCACGCTTGACCTTCAGGATTTCGATCATCTCCAGCACGCCGCGGCTGGCGGCGTACACGGCGCCCGACCACGACCAGGCGCGCGGGTCGCCCTCATCGCCGATCTCCGCGACCTTGGACAAATCCACCGAACCGACCAGGTCGGCGATATCGGCGGTGCTGGGATCGTGCGGCGCATAAGTGCCAACGCCGACCCGGTTGGACTCCGACAGGAACACGCGCGCGACAGGGCAACGCATGAAGTCACCTTCAAACTCGTCTTCCAGCCGCATGCGGCAGAACGGAGTTACCTCGCCAGTCACATCGACGCCGTAAGTCTCGCGGAACTGAGCCCGCATGCTCGCCGGGATCAGGTTCAGCGGTGATTCATGCGTGGGCGAGCCTTTAAGCGCATAGATCGCGCCTTCGTCCGTCTGGCTGTATTCTTCCAGCGCACGCTTGAGCAGTATCACCAGGGTGGACTTGCCACCAGACGGCGGCCCCAGAAGTAACAGCAGGCGGCGGCCCACATCCGAACCGGCACTGGCGGCCTTAAAATATTCCACCACCCGGCTGAGCGGCTTTTCGATGCCGAACAGGTCGTGCGCGAACAGCTCGCTGGATAGCTCGCGGATTGAGCCGGAGGCGCCATTGCCGTCCGGCTCATTGCGGCTGATCTCGCGCCGCCCATACCACTGAAACATATCCCACACGTATTCGTGGCTGCTTCGCGATACGCCGCGCGCGTCTCCCAGCATTATCGTTTCGAGAAACTCCGCAAACGTGCCTTCCCAGTGGCGGGCTCTATGTTCCTTGGTAAATGCAGTAAGCGAATCGATGAATCGGGTCTGAGGATCCTTACTAGTCGTATCTGTTGACTTCGGCATGGTCGATCTCCCTGCTCATGACTATATGGGCGAGCAACGCAATCATTGAATTAAGGTGAACCAAATTAGGCGCGTAGGTGCATTGCATCGCGTGCATTGGTTTTCAGAGTATAGACGGCGCGCCAAAACGTTTCGTTCCGTCTTAAATGTTTTGTCCCGCGAACAACGGATGCGCTCCCTCAAGCTGCATCCGCGGCATTACTTCAATTCATGCCGGGCCGATTACGCGGCCGCGCAGTTTATTTTTTGTTGCAGGTATTATAGGGAAGATATCGAGCTTCGCGGGGCATAAAGCATATTTTTGACATTTAAATTCATGACCTCTCCTGAAGTGACCATCGCGGTCGCGTACATGACGACAACGAAATACATGCGATAGTAGTGAGCGTCCTGCAGAAAATCAGCGCGGCGATTACCACGGCGACGGGTGCCGAGTTTCATGCTGTCGCACAACGACGAGCCGGTGACGGCTGCATCAGTCAGGCATTCGTTATCGAAGATGACACCCGCCGCTATTTCGTGAAATTAAACGACGCTGAAGGACTGCCGATGTTCGAAGCCGAAGCCGCTAGCCTGCGCGAACTGGCCGTGGCGGGCGCGCTGCGCGTACCGTGGCCCGTGTGCCTGGGCAGTGCGGAAACGCAGAGCTACATCGTGATTGAGTTTATCGATCTACAGGGGCGCGGCGACATGGCCGCATTCGGCCGTCAGCTGGCTCGCCTGCATCAGACGCGGGCGCCGCGGTTCGGCTGGCGTATGACCAATGCGCTTGGCGCCACACCACAGCACAATGACTACACGGACGACTGGTGCGAATTCTGGCGCGAGTGCCGTCTGGGTTATCAGCTGTCGCTCGCGGCGCAGGCGGGATACGGCGGCGCGCTGCAGGACAAGGGCGCCCGCATGCTGACGCGTGTTCACGAATTGTTCACGGATTATCGGCCCTGGCCCGCGCTGTTGCACGGCGATCTATGGGCCGGCAACTTCGGTTTCGATGAACTGGGCCAGGCCGTAGTTTTCGATCCCGCGGTTTATTTTGGCGATCGGGAGACGGATCTGGCGATGACCGAATTGTTCGGCGGCTATAGCGACAATTTTTACGCGGCGTATCGCGAGGTCCTGCCGCTCGCGACGGGTTATCCCGTGCGCAGGACTTTATACAATCTCTATCATGTGCTAAATCATCTCAATCTCTTCGGCGGCGGGTACGCACGCCAGGCCGAATGCATGCTGGACGTGCTCTTGAGCGAACTCGGCGCATCCGCGTGTACGTGATGGCCGCAGGGATGACCTAGCCGCTGGCGGCGATCAGTTCGTAGAACGGTCTAGCGGCTGGCGCCCACTTCGCGCGCATGCCGCAGGCTGCTCTGCGCGTTGCGCGCGACCGATGCCTGATCCCAATCCTTTGCCGTCTCCGGCCAGCCTTGCGCGTGCCGCATGACGATGTCGGCCAGCGCCTGAATATGTTCCGGCATATCGTTCAGCGCCGGAATATAACTGAACCGCTTGCCGCCCGCCTCGATAAACACCTGACGGCTCTCGCCGGCGATCTCATCCAGGGTCTCCAGGCAATCCGCCGCGAAGCCGGGACAGCAGATATCAACGGCCTTGGTGCCCTGTCGAGCCAGTTCGCCGAGCACGTCGTCTGTGTAAGGTGTGAGCCACTCCTCGCGCCCAAAGCGCGACTGAAAGCAGACTTTCCAGGCAGCTTTATCCAGCTCTAGCGACTGGGCGACAAGCCGCGCGGTCTTGTGGCATTCGCAATGATAGGGATCACCGTTGAGCAGATAACGCTTGGGGATTCCGTGGAAGGAGAACAGCAAGTTCTCGCCGCGGCCATGCGCCTGCCAGTGCGCTCGAATGCGCGCGGCCAGCGCCTCGATATAGCCGTCATCGTCCGCGTAATGATTGACAAACCGCAGCTCCGGCAACCAGCGCCAGGTCTTCAGCACGTCGGCGACCGCATCGAACGTGGAGGCCGTGGTCGTCGCCGAATATTGCGGATAAAGCGGCAACACCACCAGTCTGCGCACGCCTTTGCCACGCAGTTCTTCAATTCCCGCCGCGACCGAGGGGTTGCCGTAACGCATCGCCAGCGCAACCTCGACCGGACCGCTGAATCGCCCGGTCAGTTCCGCGCGCAACGCTTCTTTCTGCTGCTCGGAAAAAACCAGCAGCGGCGAACCCTGCGCAGTCCACACCTTTTGGTACAGTCTCGCGCTGCGCGCCGGGCGGATATTGAGAATGATGCCGTTCAACACCAGCCACCAGAGGGGTCGCGGCCACTCGATCACGCGCGGGTCGGACAGGAATTCCTTCAGATAGCGGCGCAGCGCCTTGCGTGTTGGCGCGTCGGGGGTGCCCAGATTGACCAGCAGCACGCCGGCTCTGGGTTGGGCGTCATGCTGATAATCAGGGTCGCCAACGTAAGCCGTCATGCGAACGAACTCGGGTTGTGGGAATGCGTCATGTGGATCAATAGGGCGTCAATGCTGCGAACGGCTAGCAAATCGCCCCACGCGTGACCGGCGCTAGAACAGAGGAAGACGGATGCTCCCGCGCCAGCGCTATACCAGGCGTTGCGCGTCGTCGATCTTGCTCAGCCGCTCGTGCAGCGGACTCGAGCGGGGAAAATGCGCCAGCAGAAACTCCATTTGATCGGCCAGCACCCGGCGTCCCTGCAAGTAAATATACTCGGCGTGCGTGGGCGTAAAAGGAATCGCCAGCAGTTGCAGCCCCGCCTGTTCCGGCGTGCGACCGGCCTTGTGGTTGTTACAGCGCTTGCACGCGGTAACGACGTTCTTCCAGGCATCCTGTCCGCCACGGCTCATGGGGCGCACATGGTCCCTGGACAAATCTCTGTGGCTGAAATGAGTGCCGCAATAAAGACACAGACTGGCGTCACGCTTGAACAGCGCATGGTTGTTGAGCGGCGGCACGTAGGCGCTGAACAACGACCTGTTACTGCCGTGCGTGGCGATAATGGAGTTGACCTCAATGACGCTGCGCAGACCGGTGCGCGCATTAAAGCCGCCGCGCACAATATACAAAGGGCTTCCGCAGGCATAAGCGACCTGCTCGGCATGATAGAGTTTTACCGCATCCTGATAGTTGATCCACTCCAGAGGCATGCCCGCGATATCGGTACGCAGCACCTGTTGATTAAGATCGTACAAAATCTTCTCCAGCGCCGGAATCGCTAGCAATCTATATTCAAACTTGCGGCGATGCAACTTGAGGGCAGTTTCGTCCGCAACCTTGACAAAGTGCAAGTCGGCCTGTAAATCCGTACGAAGACGCGGGTTTGTGGCTGGTGGCATATGTGCCCGCAAGAGCACGAAACGCGGCGCTGATCTTTTGCCCTTGATTTACTTTTAGCGCCCGCAGACGTGCGCAGACGCACTACACAGGAGGCTGACAATGGCAGTAAAAGCAGGCGTGCCACGGGAAACTCAGCCCGGCGAGCGGCGGGTCGCGCTCAATCCCG
The DNA here is from genome assembly GCA_013696315.1 of Gammaproteobacteria bacterium. NCBI lineage: Bacteria > Pseudomonadati > Pseudomonadota > Gammaproteobacteria > Gammaproteobacteria bacterium. Next base: position 16,558 of record JACCYU010000059.1, read on the forward strand.
GCGCGGCGGAACGCCTGGCCAAGCTTGGCGTGCAGGTGCTACTGCAAAAAGGCGCTGGAGAAGCGGCGCAGATCCCCGATCGCGACTACGGCGACGCAGTCACTCTCGTTGACGATGCGCACGCGCTTTACCAGCAGGCGGATATGATTTTGAAGGTGCAGCCGCCGACGATCGAGGAGATCGATCAAATGCGCGATGGCGCGGTGGTGATTGGCTACATGTCGCCCCATCTGGAACCCGATCGCATCGCGAAGCTGCGCGACCGGAATATCACCGCATTCTCCATGGAATTCATTCCGCGCATTTCCCGCGCCCAATCGATGGATGCCCTGTCTTCGCAGGCGGCCGTAGCGGGCTATAAGGCTGCCATCATGGGCGCCGACCTCTCAAACCGGTTTTTTCCCATGCTTACCACCGCTGCCGGCACGATACGCCCGGCGAAGGTGTTGGTGATCGGCGCGGGTGTGGCTGGTCTGCAGGCGATAGCCACGGCGCGCAGGCTCGGCGCGCAGGTCGAGGCTTACGACGTGCGCGCGGCAACCAAGGAGCAGGTGCAGTCGCTGGGCGCGAAGTTCCTGGAAACGAAGGTGGCCGCGGAAGGCGAGGGCGGCTACGCGCGCGAGCTGAACGAGGAAGAGAAGCAGCAACAGCAGGAAACGCTGGCCGACCACATCGCCAAGTCCCAGGTCGTCATCACCACCGCGGCGATTCCCGGCAAGGCATCGCCGAGGATAATCCCTAAGGACATGGTCGAAGGAATGCAGCCGGGCGGCGTGATCATCGATCTGGCGGCCGAGGGCGGTGGCAACTGTGAGTTGAGCAAACCCGGCGAAACCGTAAATCACAGCGGTGTGATCATCCATGCGCCGCTCAATGTCCCAAGTCAGGTTCCGTTTCACGCGAGCGAGATGTACGCCAAGAACCTGCTCAGCTTCTTGCAGCCGATGATCGCGGATGGGGAATGGAAACCGGACTGGGATGACGAGGTGATCGCCAAAAGCGTGCTCACACATGCGGGCGCCATCCGGCATGAGCCCACCCGCGTAGAGGTCGAAGACAAACAACAGTGATCGAGGCACCCTGATGATCGAAGGAATTATCGCGCTTTATATCTTTATGCTGGCCGCATTCGTCGGTTACGAGGTCATCTCCAAGGTCCCCGTGATCCTGCATACGCCGCTGATGTCCGGTTCCAACTTCGTGCATGGCATTGTGTTGATCGGCGCGATGGTAGCGCTGGGCCACGCCGAGACTGGGATGGAGCAACTCATCGGATTCATCGCCGTGGTACTGGGCGCTGGCAACGTTGTAGGCGGCTATGTGGTCACCGAACGCATGCTGGAGATGTTCAAGGAAAGCAAGCGGGAGGATAAAAAATGAACACGATGTTAGTGGTCCAGCTTGCGTATTTCATCGCCGCGGTGCTGTTCATCTTGGGTTTAAAACGCATGTCCTCCCCACGCACCGCCCGCCTGGGCATCATGTGGGCTGGGGGAGGTATGGCGCTCGCGGTGCTGGCGACCTTTTTCCAGCCTGAGCTTGGCAATTATGCGTTGATGATCTTCGCCATCGCCGTGGCCAGCGGGGCCGCCTGGTGGTGGGCCAAGCACGTCCAGATGACGGACATGCCGCAGATGATCGCGATCTACAACGGCATGGGTGGCGGCTCGGCAGCCGCGATCGCCGCGGTGGAACTGGTTAGGGACGAACCGCTGGAGCTAAGGATGATGAGCCTAGCAGTTTTAGGCGCGCTGATTGGGGGAATCGCCTTTTCCGGGTCCGCGATCGCATTCGCCAAGCTGCAAGGCCTGATGGACAAGACTATCTACTTCCCGCACCAGCAACTGATCAACTCCGCCGTGTTCGCCGGAGCCGTGTTGCTCGGGATTGCCCTGGTCATGAGCGGCGCTCCTGGCTGGATAATATTCCTGTTCTTTGCCCTGACGCTCGCTTTCGGCGTGCTCATGACCTTGCCCATCGGCGGCGCCGACATGCCGGTGGTGATCTCGCTCTTCAACGCGCTGACCGGTCTGGCGGTGGGCATAGAGGGCTTTGTGCTGGGCAATCCCGCCATGATGATCGCGGGTATCGTCGTCGGCGCGGCCGGCTTCCTGCTTACCCAGCTCATGGCCAAGGCCATGAACCGTTCGCTCGCCAAGGTCTTGTTCAAACAGTTCGGGGCCAAGCCCAAAGACAAGGAAGAAGAGGTGGAAGGCGATCTCAAGCCCATCGAGGCCAACGATGCCGCCTCTTTGATGGCGTATGCGGAAAAAGTCATCGTCGTGCCCGGCTATGGCATGGCCGTGGCGCAGGCGCAGCACAAGATCTGGGAGTTCTGCAAGTTGCTGCAGGAGAAAGGCGTGGACGTAAAGTTCGCGATTCACCCCGTCGCCGGCCGCATGCCGGGCCACATGAACGTGCTGTTGGCCGAAGCCGGTGTGCCCTACGATATGATTTACGATCTCGAAGAGATCAACGAGGAATTTCCCGCCGCCGACGTCGCACTGGTGATAGGCGCAAATGACGTCGTAAATCCCATCGCGCGTACAGATCCAGACAGTCCCATCTACGGTATGCCGATCCTCGACGCCGACAAGGCGGAAAACGTCATCGTCATCAAACGCGGCAAGGGCGCCGGGTTTTCTGGTGTGGAAAATCATCTGTTCTACGCCGAAAACACCCGCATGCTTTACGGCGACGGTCAGAAGATGGGCTCCGCGCTGATCGCGGGCGCCAAGTCCATGTAAAGTGGGCCGTGTATGACGGAGCCGCGCTCAACAGCGCCGGAGTAGTGCTCGCGTCCCGAGAACGGCTCGTTTCCAATCGCCGCAAAGACACAAATACTTGTAATTTATGCACACCCGTAACCGTAACGTTACTTCTGAAATAAACGTCAACCCTCGAACTTTTTAGGTGCAATGCGGCTCACTATGTCATTGTATTATAATGATTTATTTTTGGTTAAAATTTGCGCAAACAAATGAATATTGCGTGACGGTGCCGTAATTCCCCTGTTTACTACAATTCATACACAGAGTTATCCACAAAAAATGTGGATAACCCGAATTCACCAATGGAATCCACAGGCTTACCCGCTGTTACCAGAAACCATGTCACTAAGCCTGCGTAACCTTCCTCGCGCATAGAGCTTGGCTGAAATCTCCGTCCTCAACGTCGCCGTGCCGACACCGGCGGCGGACATTTTTGATTACTTGCCATCCTCGGGGCTCGTAGCCTCGGCGAAATTGGCGGGCTGCCGCGCGAAGGTCAATTTCGGACGCCGGATACTGACCGGCATGATCGTGGGCCACAGCAGTCACACCGAGGTTCCGCCCTCGCGCCTGCGGCCAATTCTTCGGCTGCTGGATGCCGAACCCATTCTTGAACAGCAGGATTTGCAGCTACTGCGCTGGGCCGCTCTCTACTACCATCACCCGCTGGGCGAGGTGATCGCCGCCGCGCTGTCCAGACGTCTGCGTAAGGGCCTCACGGCCGCACTGCCCGAGGCGCCCGTTTGGCAACTGACGCACGACGGTGGCGATATCGAGGCATTGAGGGGAGCACTACAACGCGCGCCCCGGCAGACGGCGCTGGCCGAATTGCTCAAAGCGCACCCTGGCGGCCTTGATGCGGAACGGATAAGCACACAACTCTGCAATTGGCGACAGCCGCTCAAAGAACTGCTCCGCAAGGGGCTGGTTGCACAAATCGCGCGCCAGACGCCGCCACACCGCACCGTCAATTCGGCGCCACCATTGAACGCAGATCAGACCGCGGCCGCGGAGGTCATCGCGGCCGGGCTGGGACGGTACACCCCGTTTCTGCTGGAAGGCGTGACCGGCAGCGGCAAGACCGAAGTCTATCTTGAGCTCATACAAAAAGTCGTAGCGGCTGGCCGGCAGGCGCTGGTGCTCGTGCCTGAGATCGCGTTGACGCCGCAGCTGGTGACGCGTTTTCGTGCGCGCCTCGCGGCGCCGCTGGTGGTGCTGCATTCCGGGTTGCGCGACACCGAGCGGCATTGCGCCTGGGCACAAGCGCGGAGCGGCGATGCATCCATCATCATCGGTACCCGTTCGGCAGTGTTCACGCCGCTTGCCTCGCCCGGGATCATCATCGTCGATGAGGAACACGACGCCTCGCTCAAGCAACAGGAAGGGTTTCGCTACCATGCGCGCGACCTCGCGGTTTATCGCGCCAGCATCGCCGGCATTCCAGTTGTGCTCGGATCGGCGACACCGTCGCTGGAAAGCCTGCACAACGCCGAGCGCGGCCGGTATGTTCATGTGCGTTTGAGCCAGCGCGCGCGGCAGGCCAGCCTGCCCTCGCTGGAGATCGTGGATGTTCGTCGGGTCAGGCTGGAAGACGGCTTGTCACCACACGTGGTCAAGCGCATCGGCGCGTGCCTGGATGCGGGAGATCAGGTGCTCGTGTTCCTCAACCGGCGCGGTTTCGCGCCCGTGTTAATGTGCCACGACTGCGGCTGGGCTGCCGCCTGCCAGCGCTGCGACGCCTGGCTGACCCTGCACGCCGGCCGGGCACGGTTATGCTGTCATCATTGCGGCGCCGAGCATGGCATCGACGCTTGTTGCCCCAGCTGCGGTAGCGGTCAACTGCTCCATCTGGGCGCGGGCACCGAGCGGATCGAACACGCGCTCAAGCGCGCGTTTCCCAACACCGCCCTGGTACGCGTGGATCGCGATACCACGCGACGCCGCGGCGAACTGCAAACCAAACTGGCGGGCATCGAACAGGGCAGACATCAGTTACTCATCGGCACGCAGATGCTGTCCAAGGGGCACGATTTTCCCAACCTTACCCTGGCGGTGATCCTGAATGTCGATCAGCATCTGCACAGCAGCGACTTCCACGCTACGGAACGCGCCGCGCAGTCCATTGTGCAGGTATCGGGACGCGCCGGACGGGGCGTGCGTCCCGGCGCCGTAATCATACAAACCCATCTGCCGGACAATCCGTTATTGCGAAGCCTGCTGCGTGGCGGCTATCCCGAGTTCAGCGGCGCGGCGCTGCGCGAAAGGCGCGCCGCCGGGCTGCCGCCTTACAGCCGAATGGCGCTGATCCGCGCCGAGGCCGTCGATGACGCTGCCCCGCTGAAGTTTCTGCGGCGCGTGCGCGACAGTCTGGAATCCGGCATTGAAACGGATATCGACCTGCTGGGTCCCGCGCCGGCGCCCATGGAGCGTCGCGCGGGGCGTCATCGTGCGCAGCTGCTATTAATTGCCCGGCGACGCGCGAGGCTTAAGGCGCTGCTGCACGACCTCACGACGGAATTGCGCGACTTCCCCGGTGCGCGCAAGGTGCGCTGGACGATCGACGTGGACCCCGTCGATCTGCTTTAACCACTGCCAACGTCATCGGCCGACCTTCTCGTGGACGGCGGCGCCCGTTACAATTCCGCTTTTGCCAATCACCGCGCACCTTTTGAAAGACACGTTAGAGAAAACCCTTCGTCGAGCCGTCGAGTCGCTGCAAACCGACCAGCTGTTGCCGACCGAATTGTCGGAACAAGCTATCGTGACGCGCACCAGGGACAAGCAGCACGGCGACTTCACATCCAATATCGCCATGACCGCCGCGAAAAGCGCCGGCCTGCCGCCGCGGGAGCTTGCCCAGCGCATTCTCGATCGGCTGGACTCGCGCGATGGCATTGAAAAGGTACAAATCGCGGGCCCCGGATTTATCAATTTTTATTTGCGGCCCGCGGCCAATCATGCGGTGGTCGCCAGCATCTTGGAGGCGGGTAGTCGGTTTGGACGTGGCCAGCTCGGCGCTGGGCGCAAGGTGCAGGTCGAGTTCGTGTCCGCTAACCCTACTGGGCCGCTGCACGTCGGCCACGGGCGCGGGGCCGCGTATGGCGCGGCGGTCGCCAACCTGCTGGCGGCGGCCGGTTTCGACGTGCAGCGGGAATACTACGTCAACGACGCTGGACGCCAGATGGATATCCTGTGCGTCAGCGTGTGGCTGCGCTATCTGGAGCTATGCGGCGAACAACTGGTATTTCCGACCAACGCCTATCGAGGCTCGTACGTGCGGGACATTGCCGCAGCGGTGCGCGAGACTTATGGTGACTCTTACCGGCGGCCGGCGCAGGACGTTCTTCGCGAGCTTCCGCCCGACGCTCCGGCAGGCGGCGACAAAGAGACTTATATCGACGCGCTGGTCACGCGCGCGAGGCGGCTGCTGGGCGACAAGCATTACAACGTTATCTTTGCCGTGGGGCTAGAATCCATCCTAGCGGACATTCGCGATGACCTGGCGGAGTTCGGGGTGGTTTACGATAACTGGTACTCTGAACGCACTCTGGCGGAGCGCGGCGCGATCGATCACGTCGTGCAAACACTTCGTGGGACGGGCCATACATTCGAGCGGGACGGCGCGCTGTGGTTTCGCGCCAGCCGCTTCGGCGACGCGAAGGACCGCGTGCTGGTGAGGGAGAATGGCCACAACACCTACTTCGCCGCCGATATCGCCTACCATCAGGACAAGCTGGAACGCGGGTTCACGCAGATAATCGATGTCTGGGGCGCCGACCATCACGGCTACGCCCCGCGCGTCAAGGCCGCGCTGACGGCGCTGGGTTACGAGCCTGCCCGCCTGGACGTCTTGCTGGTGCAGTTCGCCAATCTTTACCGCGGCGGGCGCAAGGTACAGATGTCCACCCGGTCTGGCGAGTTCGTTACCCTGCGGGAGCTGCGCGGCGAGGTCGGCCGCGACGCCGCGCGGTTTTTCTATGTGATGCGCAAGTCCGACCAGCATCTGGATTTCGACCTGGACCTGGCGCGCTCGCAATCGCTGGACAACCCGGTTTTTTATATTCAGTATGCCCACGCGCGCATCTGTAGCGTGTTGCGGCAACTGGATGATAAACAACTGTTGTACGACCAGGCGGATGGGCTTGCGAACCTCGGCCGCTTGTCCGAGCCGCATGAACTCGGTCTGCTGGACCGGCTTGCGCGCTATCCCGAAACGGTGGAAGCCGCCGCCATGCTGCGCGAGCCGCATCAACTGGTGCACTATTTGCGCGCGCTCGCCAATGACTTTCACACCTATTACAACGCGCACCAGTTTCTGGTCGATGACCCAATAGTGCGCAACGCACGGCTGAACCTGATACTCGCCACGCGGCAGATCATCGTCAGCGGCCTCGAACTGCTGGGTGTGGCTGCGCCCGAGAAGATGTAACCCTAAAAGCCGGTCTTGAGTAACAAACCGGAGTCAGACCTGTACATGACACGAGACTATAAACACGCCGCGCGGCGCGATCAGGACACGCCAATGCCTGGCTGGATATGGCTGCTGACCGGCCTGGCGATGGGCTTGTCGGTCGCACTTGTGGTTTATCTAAACCAGCCGCGCCAGTCGCCGATGATGTCGCAAACCACACCAGACGATGCGCAGCCGGCAACGGCCACCACGAAAAAGGCGCCGGCCGAGCGGCGATTCGATTTTTATACGCTGCTGCCGGAACTGGAAGTCGTGGTGCCTGAAACGCGAGATCGACCATCGCCCGCCGCCGAAAACAGCGCCGCGCCGGTTGCCGCGCTCACGGGGCCGTACGTGTTGCAGGCAGGATCTTTCAGGCGTGCGCAGGAGGCGGATAGCCTCAAGGCGAGCCTTGCGTTGCTTGGGGTGCAAGCCGACATACAGACCGTCACCGTGGATGACAGCATCTGGCACCGCGTGCGTATAGGGCCTTACGCGGACTTCACCGAACTGAGCAAAGTCCGCGATCAGCTTGAACGCAATCAGATCGACGCGGTAGTACTTCAGGAGCGGCAATGAGTTTGATATGCCATCGCCGCGGCGCGGACGTCATTACTCAGCCCAGCGCGGAATTGAACGCCAGGCATCGCGCAGCGTCGCCTCGAATCGGCGATAGTCCGGCAGTTTTTGTTCGACCAGTGCCCAGTAGCGTGTCGAATGATTCAGATGCCGGGTGTGACACAGCTCGTGAACGAACAGATATTCGACTTCCTGGCGAT
>JACCYU010000060.1 GCA_013696315.1 Gammaproteobacteria bacterium
CGATCATCATGCGGGCAACTCTCCAGGACAACAGGTCTTTAAGTCCTCCACCAGGCCGCGGAGAACCTCACGCGCCGAGAATAACGGAAGACGACTTACAGAGATATAATCGTCCGGGATGCGACAACTAAAGAAACTGTCATGCTGAACGGAGTGAAGCATCTGGTTTTCCTTCGGAAACAGGAGATTCTTCGGCCTTCGGCCTCAGAATGACAATCTACCCAGCCTGTTAACCATTTGCGCAATAGTCAATAGGAACTCTTGCACCAGCGCCCGTGAACGAACGACTCTGTTGAATGTATCGTCAGGCCGCAGTTAACCGCACCTTGGAAACGGTGGTCAGATCCAGCCGTTGCTTCGCGTGTCATAAGTCATAGTTGTACTGCATAGCAAGCCAGTTCTCCGGCGACCGGCCAAATGCCTTGGAAAGTCGAAGCGCCATCTCAGGGCTAAGGCCGCTTGTACCTTTCAGGATATGATTCAACGTCGACACAGAGACACCGAGCTTGTTTGCAAGCTCACGGCCACTGATTCCATTAGGCTCCAAATATACCTGCGTTATGAATTCGTCAGGATGCGGGGGATTGTGCATAGGCAATAGTGATAATCTTCGTAGTCCAAGATGTATGCGTGCCCGTCTCGAAACTCGAATGTGATCCGCCCGTTTCCGCTGATCCACATCGACCATCGACCATCGTCCGCGCTGCGCCCTTTTTGAGCGGGTGGAGACGGAAGCGTTTCATTGCGCAAGATATAAGCCCTCCGCCTCTAAGAGCCCGGCTTGTAGCCGAAGGTTATTTAATACGCTGACGAAGCTTCTAAGGTGAACTTGCGTCCAGCTGCAACACTGGCGAAGCGGCACGCGCCTCATGTTCGAGTTCCTCGTCCACAGGACTTGGCTTATGCCGAGCAGCGATCAGTGAGTAAAACACCGGCACGACGAACGGGGTGAACACGGTGCCCACGGTCATGCCCGCGACCAGCACGGTGCCGATGCTGTTGCGGGCTTCGGCGCCCGGCCCGGACACCAGCACAAGTGGTAAGTGCCCGAACACGGTGGCGACTGAAGTCATCAGCACCGGCCGCAGGCGCGTTAACGACGCCTCGCGCAACGCGGCCATCTTCTCGAGCCCGCGCGCCTGCAATGTATTCGCGAACTCCACGATCAGAATGCCGTTCTTGGCGATGAGCCCCACAAGGGTGATCAGCCCGACCTGCGAATAGATGTTGATGGTGGTGAGATCTAAAAAACTAAACACCAGCGCGCCTGAGATCGCGAGCGGCACCGAGCCCAGGAGCACGATCAACGGGTCGCGGAAACTCTGAAACTGTGCGGCGAGCACCAGATAGATGAGCACGACCGCGAAGCCAAGGGTCACGGTGAGCGCGCCGCCTTCGTGGCGGATCTGGCGCGATTCGCCAGCGTGATCGAGCACCACGTCGGATCCACCCGCCTCAGCGGCGGCGATCTCTAAAACGCGCAGCCCTTCCTCCTTGGTGACACCGGGCTGCACGCCGCCGAATACGCGCACGGCGTTGCGCTGCTGGAAGCGGTTCAATACGCGCGGGGCGGTTTGCGTCTCGATGCGCGTGAACGTGGACACGGGCACCAGCTCGCCGCCAGGCGTCTTGATCTTGAGGTCCAGCAGCGGGCCGACCGTGGCGCGGCCCGCGTCGCCAATCTGCGGGATGACCTTGTAGCTGCGGTCGAAGTAGTTGAACCGGTTTACGTAGTCGCCGCCGAGCAGAGTACCCAGTTCGCGCGCGACCTTGGCCAGATCCAGTCCCAGGTCGGCAATGCGTTCTCGATCGAGCACCACTCTGGCTTCCGGCAAGTCGATCTTGAGATCGGTATCGACGTAAAGGAATTTTCCGCTCTGCCAGCCGGCGTTGACCACCTGTTGCGCGGTCTCAAGCATCTGCTCGGCCGATGCGTTGCTCTGTAGCACCAGTTCGACGTCGTACTGACCGGGAGTCGGCAACGGCGGGTCGAGACGCGGAAACACGCGCAAGCCCGGCACTTGCGAGACCGCGCCGTAAACATCGCCGAAGATCTCCGCGGTCGATCTCTCGCGCTCCTTCCAGTCTTTCGCGACAATGCCGCCGAAGCCGCCCCAGGCGGCGGTCAGCGACCACATGAATTCCGCCTCCGCGAATGAGTTGATCGCATCCACGACCTTGCGCGACTCGCGATTGACCGCTTCCAGGCTGGAGTCTGGCGAAGCCTCCAGAAACAGGCTGATGTGGCTCTGGTCTTCGGCGGGCGCGAGTTCTTTTTTGGAGAACTCATGCAACGGCCACGCCGCCAGCATGACTATCACCGCGGCCGCGACGATCACCCAGCGCATTTCCAGTGCCACATCCAGCATGCGTGCGTAGACGCGGCTGACGCCATCGAAAGCGCGATTGACCACCGTGGTCAGCCGACCTTCCTTGCCATGAGCATGCACGAAGCGCGAGCTCATGACCGGTGAGAGGGTGAGCGCCACGAAGCCCGACACAACCACGGCGGCCGCCAGGGTGATCGCGAACTCCAGGAACAGCGAGCCGGTGAGTCCGCCCTGAAACGCGATCGGTGTGTAAACCGTGGCGAGCGTGATCGTCATCGCCACGATCGGGCCGCGCAGTTCGCGCGCGCCGGCCAGCGCGGCGGCAATCCGAGACTTGCCCAGGCGCACGTGACGCGCGACGTTTTCCACCACGACGATGGCGTCGTCGACCACCAGTCCGACCGACAACACCAGCGCGAGCAGGCTCAAGAGATTCAGGCTGAAGCCCAGCGCGTACATGACCAGCGCCGCGCCGATCAGCGAGATCGGCATGGCGAGCAGCGGCACCAGCGCGGTGCGGATCGAGCCCATGAACAGATAAACCACCAGGCCGACGATCAGGATGGTTTCCGAGAGCGTCTTGGTGATCTCCGTGAGCGCGTCTTCCATAAACATGGTGCCATCCCACGCGAGACGCATGTCCATGTTCTCCGGCAGGGTCGGCCGGATACGCGCCATCTCCGCGCGCAACGCTTGCGCCACTTCAAGTTCGTTCGAGCCCGGTAGCGGCCACACGCCCAGGTACACGGCTTGCTGGCGGTTGTATTTCGCGACCAGCTCCGCTTCTTCGGCGCCTAGCGTGACCCGCGCCACGTCGGAGAGGCGCACGATCGCCCCGCCACGTTCGGCGACAATGAGGTTTCTGAACTCGTCTACCGAGCGCAGGTCCGTGTTCGCGAGCAGGTTGACCTGCGTGAGATTTCCCTTGGTGCGGCCGACGGCGGCCAGATAGTTGTTACGCCGCAAGGCGGCGTGCACGTCGCCGGGCGACAGATTCAGCGCGGAGAGACGGTTTGGGTCGATCCACACGCGCATCGCGATCTGGCGCCCGGCTTCGATGGTGACGCGTTGTACGCCATCCAGAGTCGAAAGCTGAGGCTGCAGGGTACGCAGCAGATAATCGGTGATCGCAGGCACGCCGCGGTCGCCAGAGGTGAAGCTCAAGTAGAACGTCGCATACGGTCGGTCGGCGCGCTGCACTTCGACGGTCGGCAGCTCGGCTTCCGCCGGCAGCTCGGCGCGGACCTGTTGCAACCGCGCCGTCACCTCGGCGAGCGCCGTGGTGCTGCTGTGGTTGAGCTCCATGCGCACGGTGACGGTGCTGATGCCGGCGCGGCTGGCGGACTCGATGTAGTCGACGCCGCTGATCGCCGACACGGCGCGTTCGATCGGTGTGGTCAAAAACCCGCGCACGGTCTCGGCGCTGGCGCCGGTGTAGACCGTCGTGATCACCACCGATGAACTTTCGATCTGCGGATACTGCTGCACGGGCAGGGTGGTCAGCGCTCGCCAGCCCGCCAGCACGATCACCAGATTGACCACCACCGCGAGCACGGGGTGCTTGATGAAGATGTCCGTAAACGCGCGCATGTCGATGTCCTCGCGGTCTGCGCTGCTTACAAGCTCAGGCCCTTACCGGGTCCGGCTCGCGACCAGCGCGGAGTCGTTCGCGATGGCCACCAGCGTCTCGTCGTTGAGCTTGAACGATCCCGAGGCCGCTACTCGCTCGCCGGCGGCAATCCCCATACGGATAAGGACCTGGTCGCCGAGCACTTCGCCGCTCTCCACCGGCCGCAGTTGCGCGCGGGGCTTGCCGCGCTCGTCCCGCGCGATCACGAATACATGATCCCCGGCAGGGCTCTTGCGCAGTGCGTTTACAGGAATGGCCACCGCCATGTGGGACGGTCCCACCGGCACACTGACCCTAACCGACGCGCCCGCCCGGGGCGCGCCTTCCACCCGAGCGCGTACGGTCGCATTTCGGGTCAACGGGTCAATACGGGGATCGATCGCCACGATACTTGCCATGGCGGGAGAAGAGTCGCCCATGAAGATTTCGACCGTGTCACCGACGTGAAGACTTGCCGCGACCTGTTGCGCAACCTGGAAATCCACATGCGCGGCGTCGGCGACGCCTTGCAGGGTGGTGAGCCGGGTGCCCTGGCCCAGATACTGTCCGGGATGCACATCCGCCAGCCCGATGCGTGCGCGAAACGGCGCGCGGATGGTCTTGCGGGCGATGATCGCCTCGATGCGCGCGACCTGCGCCAGCGCGACATCGCGTTCCGCGAGCGCCTGATCCACCTCTGTCTCGGATACGGCGCGGTTCTGGCTCAGGTGCTGCATGCGCTCCAGCATCGTCTGCGCCAAAGCTGACTGCGCTTGCTGCGCGCGCAACTCAGCCTGCTCGACCGAGACATCCAGCGCCACCAGCACCGTACCCGCATCGACAATTTGTCCGGGGGCGAGGTCAACGTGCTGCACGGTGCCGGGGACTTCGTTCCGCAAGGTGATTGAACGCAGCGCCAGCACCGTGCCGATTGAAGTAGTCGTCGGGCGGTACGCGCGCTGTTTCGCAATCGCGACGGTCACCGTCTCCATTGGCTCGGGCTGGTTCGCGGAGGCGGCGTCTGCCGCCTGCATGGCATCGTATTTCCATGCCGCGAGGCCGGCGCCGATACCGGTGACGGTCACCAGCAGCAGAGCGGATCCGATCCAGACAGTTGTTTTCATGTACGTCGTCCTCCTGATGGCCGTGCGGTACGGGGCTTTGTGCCCGCTTTGCGCTTGACCGGCGCTGCCGGCTGCGAGCGCGCCACCATGTCTTCAAGCGCCTTCCGCACGCGGATTATCATCTCCTGGTTCACTGGAACCAGTCCCAGTACCCAGTAGAGCCACAGCCCGTCGATGGTGGCCGCGACAGTTTCGCCGACACCGGGCGGCAGCCCGTCGTCGGCGACACGGCGATGCAGCTCGCTGTACACCTCGCGCATCGGCTCTATCAGGTCAGAATTTTGCGCAAGCGCGGCAAATACCGCGGACGAACTCCGCCGGCACTGCTCCGACCAGCAATCGCAGTCCGCCAGGCTGGAGTTCAGCAAGCCTCTGGTCATGCGGCCCGGACCCTCCGCGGCGCTCTCGCAGGCTTCGTCATAGGCGGCCCGCAGGTAGTCCGCCGTCCGCTGAACCATTGCCTGAACCAGGTGATCCTTGCTGGGAAAGTGATGCAGCAGGCCGCCCTTGCTGACACCCGCCTCGGCGGCGACCGCGTCCAGCGCAAGGTTGGCGATGCCCTGACGCGTGACCACGGTTTCCGCTGCGTCCAGCAGTCCGTCGCGCATTTCGTTTGAGTTTTTTCTGACCATAGAATCGACAATACCGTCCGGACGGTCTGTTGTCAACCGTCCAGACGGTTTTTTTATTTGGCTGCTGCTTCCGGCGCACGTAACGCTGACACGCCTGGATCTCTCAACACCGTGCATCACGAAAGGCCTGCGTATTGATTCATCATGTCGGCGAGATACGCTATGGCTGCCTAGTCGGTCCCAACTGTCATGTCGCGAAAGCGTTCGATCGCCTCGCCGGGTTCGAAATCCTCGAGTTCGAACAGCTGGCGAACCTCGATCTCGCCTTCTTTGCCGTCGGCGGCTGGATTGGGAAAACGCCTGGCCCATTCCGTGGTCTTGACAATCATCATGAATCGCATCGTTGTGTCTCCTGCTGGCTGGATTGAGGCTCGCTTGCGCAAGAAGCCGGCCGGCTGCGCCCAGGCTCTATACGGTAGTCGAACAACGTGGGATGGAATCGACAAGCCCGGGACTCGCGGTTTGATGGCGGAAATCAGGCAGCAATTCGAATTCGGCGTTTTGAACGCGCATGCCTGGTGACAGAGACGATCGTGAGAGCCCATGATCAATGCGAGGCGGCGCGAGCCGCCGCCTCACGGGTTCAACTTGATAAGCGGCTGCCGATCCAGATTTGCTCGATCGCAGCCGCCGCGCCTGCTTGCCCGGCCCCAGGCCTTGATGCTGGCGCGGCCTGAACGGCGAGCCGAAAAAAATTCGTCATTCGCAAATCAGGCGCCTGCTGTATACGCCACGCGGTTACTGTTTGGCGCAGGGCTAGCGCCGAAAATATTCATTGACGCGGCGCGCAGCGACTGATTTCAACTTTGGCCTGCCGCGCCTGGCTCCATATGCATGACTTCCCAGAGATGTCCGTCCAGATCCTGGAAACCAATCTGGTACATGAACCAGTAATCCTTGGAATCGTTTGGCGTTGTTCCGCCGGCCGCGACCGCTTTGCTGACCATCTGGTCGACCCTGGCGCGGCTGTCGGCGGACAGACACACGATCACTTCGGTGTTTTTCGTTGCATCGCAGATCTCCTTGCGGGTGAACGATTTGAAAAAAGTGCTCGACCAGTAATCATGACGAACATGTTTTCGCCCACGATCATGCAGGTGGCGTTCTCGTCGGTGAATTGAGGATTGAACGTGAAGCCGAGCTGGGTGAAGAACGCCACCGAGGCGTTGAGATTCCTGACCGGCAGATTGACGAACATTTGTGTAGCCACATTTGTTTAGCCATTGTGGTTCCTTATCGATTTGGAGGGTGAATAATTCTCAGATGGGGCGATCGCTGTTGATCATCAACGGCGTGCCGAAGCGATCGACCACCATGCCGAAGCGGGCGGCCCAGAAAGTCTCCTGCAACGGCATCCGTACCATGCCGTTTTCAGCGAACGCATTGCGAACGCATTGAATATGCGTTCAGCATCCGGCTGGCCGCGTCCCGATCGTGACACATGGATCACGCCCGAGGACGTACCCAGCTGGCGGCGCTCCGTCAGGCGTCCTGCTGCGCGTATGTGATAGCGTTGATCATGGCGCCCTGCGGGTCTTGCAGAACACAGAAGCGTCCCACCCCTGAGATATCCTGCGGAGGCATGAGGACCTTGCCGCCCATCTCGGTGGCGAGCTTGGCCGTTGTGTCCACATCGTCAACCGTGACATAGACGCCCCAGGATGGCGGAATGCCCTCGGCGGCCGGCGGCACGGCCATGATGCCGCCCATCTGCTCGCCGCCGTACTTCACCAGCGTATATTCCATGCCTTCTATGGGCGCGGGTTCGAGCGTCCATCCGAAGAGCCGGCTGTAAAAACGTTTGGCTTTCGGGACGTCGGTGGTCAGCAGCTCACACCAGCTGAACGCGCCGTGGAGCTTATACTTGTTATCCATCGCTATCTCCTTCGTTTGACAGTGAAATGTAATGTTCTAAGAGTTTATACGCCTTTCGGGAGCGCTGCCGTCCGCGACCCGCGGAGCAAATTTCGGGCGATGAAGCCCATCGGTCAGAACAACTCGGACAGAGCAAAGACGTTGAAATTAATCGACGCGTTGCTGCCTGTTCAGATGCATGCGATCGGTAGGCCGCCAATCCCTTGGCGGTAGCGCGTCTGTAACGGGCGCAGGAGTAGGAATAGCACTGCTCATGCCTAGCAAACCAAGCAGCCCGTGCGGTGTAGCGGAAGCCGTCACGATCCTTTCGCGAGCTTCCCGGCTTGCGCACGCACCCGCTCCTCCTGTTCCCTCAACTCGGGTGTGAACTCAGCCCCGAAATCCTCCGCCTCGAAAACCTGGCGGATCTCGTCTCGCTCTCCACCCCAGGGTGCGGGTTGGGGCAGCGCTTGACCCATTCGATCGCCTCGTCCAACGACTTCAACTGCCACAGCCAGAAACCCGCAATCAGCTCTTTGGTTTCGACGAACGGCCCGTCGGTCACGATGCGCTTCTTTCCTGAGAACTTCACGCGCGCGCCTTAAGAGCTCGATTGGAGTCCCTCACCCGCAAGCAGCACGCCGGCTTTTGCCAGTTCCTCGTTGTACTTGCCCATGTCGGCGAGCAGTTGCGCGCTCGGCATGACGCCCGCTTCCGAGTCTTTCGTGGCTTTGACAATAATCATGAATCGCATAGCGGTATCTCCTTCAAGGTTTCGTGGCTGAGGCGCAACCTGCGCCACTTTGCTGAAAAAATTCCTGCGCCGCCTGTTGTATCTCTTCCGGCGTCATGTCGCGAATGTGCGTAGCGATTGACCATTGATGACCGAACGGGTCTTCGAGCACGCCAAAACGATCGCCCCAGAACGTGTCCTCCAGTGCCATCTTGACCTTCGCCCCCGCTCCGACAGCGCGCTTGAAGGCCGCGTCGGCATCCTCGACGCAGAGATGTATGGTGACTGGCGAACCCTTGAGTGACTTAGGTCCCAGTGAACCCCATTCGGGCATTTCGTCGACCAGCATGACGGGCGAATCACCGATGCGGATGCAGGCATGCATGAGGCGACCATCGGGGCCCGGCATGCGCATCTGCTCTTCGGCGCCGAACGCTTTTTTGTAGAACTCGATCGCATCGGCGGCGCCGGCGCAAATCAGGTGTGGCGTCACCGTGTGCATCCCTTCAGGAACTGGCTTTACTTGCGGCTTGCTCATTTTCGTTTCTCCTCTTGAGTGATGTGAGATCCGGGCTTCCGAGCGGGTTTGCGCGGGTTGGCCTGGAGTCTGTCTGCTAGTCGATCGAGGGTAACTGGAATCGACAGCCGGTCGCGTTTTCGGTTCTCACCTCGTCATTTATGAAGGCGCGACGCGACTGAAGAATCCTGATTATGCGATTTATGGTTATCGTTTGTACGGGGGGCGCCAGGCTGCGATTTGCGCCCGGTAGCAACCGGTGCCTCCGGTCCCCATACGAGGTGCCGGACCTGCGCCTTCATCCCAGCTCCGCCGTTCGTCGCCTGCTGGTGTCCGTTATCTTTATACTGTAATGTCGCGCCGCAACACCTTGATGCAAATAAAATTTCCATGATCGCCACGTTTGTGACCTGTAAACGATGCGGACGCCTTGATTACCGGAGGTCGAAAGAGCGTTAGTTGGCTTTTCTTATAATAAATAATCAGTTACACGTTTGGCCCATAAATTGCCATCTCAGGAACGCGTAAACACCTCAACGTCAACTTAACGGGGACATGGACATAGCCTTACGACCAAGGAGGGCGGCAGCGGCACCGTGTTCGTCCCCCTGCGGGCGGATGATCCACTGGCGGGCGATGGGCCCGACAATATCCCCAACAGCGGGGACGAGACCAACTTCATGGTCCTCACGCGGGCCAGGAATCAGGTCGACCCGGATGGTACTCTGGGCACCGCGGACGACATCCACGAACACACGAACACGACCACGGCTTTCGTGGATCAGAATCAGACCTACACCTCGCATCCGTCGCACCAGGTGTTCCTGCGCGAGTACGTGCTCAACGCGGCCGGCGATCCGGTCGCGACCGGCAAGATGCTGGAAGGCGCCGCTGGTGGACTCGCCAACTGGGCCGAGGTCAAGACGCAGGCCGCGACCATACTCGGCATCCAGCTCGATGACCAGGATGTGCTCAACGTGCCGCTGCTGGCGACCGATCAGTATGGCAATTTCATTCCCGGCGGGAGCGGCATTGCGGCTCAGGGGTCTGAACCGCACGGGAGGGGTATCGGATTGTGGATCCAACGCGCCGGTGTATGCGATCTCCTCCCCCCGCATGGGCGTTGTCAGGCTATTTTGGGAACAGCGCGAAGTACGGTTTCGCTTCCGTGACCACTTGGGCGAACGACGGGCGTTTCATCAGGCGATCCAGATATGCCGCCGCCCATCTGTGGGTATCGCCGAAAGGCAGAACCAGGTTTGCGTAGAACAGCGCGGGTGCTGCAGCGCAGTCGGCCATGCTGAAGGCATCGCCCATGGCCCAGGCCTTCGACGCCATGTCCTGGTCGATGATGCCGTAGGCGGTTTTTAGCTGTGCCTTCGCTTCCTCCACCCCGTGTGGATCGGATAATCCCGCGGGACGCAGCCGGTCGGTGACGACCTTCTGCATGGGCTGGTCTACGTACAGGTCATAGAAGCGATCCCACAGGCGTGTCTGCCATGCGAGATCCCTGTCCACCGGCACGAGCCGCAAATTGCCCACATAGTGCAGGTCTAGGTACTCGATGATGATGCTCGACTCGGGGATGGTCCGGGCTTTCGCTTCGTCACGCAGCACGGGAAACTTGCCGATCGGCCAGACCTCCTCGAACTCCGCGCGGGCCGTCTCATCGGCGAGATCGACGATGTGCGGTTCGAAGGGCGTGTCGTTCTCGTAGAGTGCGACGAGCACCTTCTGGCAGAACGACGCGAGCGGATGGAAGTAGAGCTTGAGTGACATGAAGGAACCCACGCTCGTTTCGATTACAGACACACCCCGCTACGGCTTGAGATCGAACAACGCCTTGCCGCTCTCCATGTCGAACGGCGCTGACCAGTGTTCGTGCACAACCGTCCACTTCCCGTTTGACTTGCGATAACCGGCGGTCATGCGCATCCACGACGCCTTCTCTTCGCCGCTTTCGTCGGTACCACCGCACCGATTGAGACAATGGGCAAAGCCGACATCTTCGCCTGCCGTAATTCGCAAGTCGTGCATCTCGAAAATCCCCGGACCAGGACACATGGCCAGACACGCTTCCCAGTGCTTTGTGTACGCTTCGCGGCCCTTGAATTGCAGCTGCATGATCGCGTCGAACGCGAG
The DNA here is from genome assembly GCA_013696315.1 of Gammaproteobacteria bacterium. NCBI lineage: Bacteria > Pseudomonadati > Pseudomonadota > Gammaproteobacteria > Gammaproteobacteria bacterium. Next base: position 10,942 of record JACCYU010000060.1, read on the forward strand.
AATATCCGGCGCGTAGTGAGACGCGATGCCGGCGACGTCCTGCGCATGGACTGATTTAATCCAGCTGTCGATCAGCGCGCGGATGTCGGCTTCGGATGATGGGGTTGCGGAAGCTGTTGCAGTGCTCATGTCGTTGTTCCTTTTGTTAACAGTCGGATAAGGGTTCGTTCACGTTCCATGCGTGTTGCGATGATGCATCATCCATAGGTCGGTGTTTGCGGCCAGCCTTCGGGCGAGTCCTCCCAGTCCTGTTGCCGGCCGTACACCGTCAGATCGAGCTGGTAATGCGAGCCGCCAACCATCTCGCCGCCGCGGCCGTAAGTTGAATAGGTGTGGAAAACACGATCGCCGTCGCGCAGAAAGAAGCTGAAGCCGGGCAACTCTATGGGTTGCTTGCCGCCCAGATAGTACGCTGTGCCCGCCTGCTCGTGCTCGGCCGGCGTCCGATAGTTGTACCAGACAGGCGCGACCGATTCGTCCAGGGTGACATGGAAATCGTAGTTGAAATCGCCGCCATACGAGGAGTACCACGGAAACGTCCAGCCATTGCGCGCTTTGTACGCCTCCAGTTTGGCCAGCGGCGCGCGGGAGATGCAGGTGAAACTGACGTCACTCTCCCGCAGGTGCCTGAGATGACCCGGGGAACTTCATCAGCCAGATGCGTGCAGCTCGGGCAACCGTTCTCCCAATCGGGAGCGAACATGAAGTGGTAGACGAAAAGCTGCCGGCGCCCATCGAACAGTTCGCACAGGCTTGCCTTGCCCGCCGGCCCTTCGAAGACGTAATCCTTGTCGATTTCCACCATCGGCAGCCTGCGGCGTTCGGCGTTTACCGCGTCGCGCGCACGAGTGATTTCCTTCTCTTTCGCCAGTAGCACCTTGCGAGCCCTAAGCCACTCATCGCGTGACGCGATTTTCGGAAGTTCAATGGTATTCATGATGCATACTCGTTAATGCTCAAGTTCTGTTGCGCTCCTGATAAATCGGCTTGATGAGCGTTCAATTCCCGGATGGGCCGCACCTCGATACTTCCGACGCGCGCCGGTGGGATCTTCGCGGCTATCTGAATGGCTTCGTTCAAGTCCCGGGCGTCAATCAGATAAAACCCGGCTAGTTGCTCCTTCGTCTCGGCGAAGGGGCCGTCGGTGATGGATACCTTGCCGTTTCGAACGCGCACGGTGGTCGCAGTTTGCACGGATTCCAGCGCTTCGCCAGCGATCATGTGTCCGCTCTCCTGCAGCCTGCCGGCATAGGCCAGACATTCTTCGTCTTCGGGGCTTTCGGGCAGCGAATGCAGTTTTGATTCGTCGCTGTAAACCAGGCAAAGGTAGTTCATTGTTTCCTCCAGATAATGGTGAAACTTGTGGTTACTGGATAGTCGTTCGGTGAAGCCCCGAATCGACAACATGCCATCGCGGGTGCGCCTGTGTCCCTGCTGCTCGACGGCGATGACCTGCCGGGTCTTCGCAAAGGTCGACAGAACCTTTCCATTTTCGTCCTCGAATACCTGTATCCAGCCGCCGCCGCTGAATCCCCATTCGGCGAGTCCGGGCATTGGCTGGGCGTCGGGGGATCGGCCGAGAATTCGCTCATACCAGCGAATAGCCGCATCCAGGTTCTTCACGGCGATACCGGCAAGCGCATTATTGGTGGTCATCGATTTTTCCGTAAGCTTTTGCGCGGGTTGCTCGTTGAGCCTTATATGCGTACGTGGGGAAGGTTGACTCCCTTACTTTGACTTCGGTGGTGCCGAGTGCGCGGAATGGGCTGGAGCATACTCACGCGGTTGCCCTCGGATGCGGTCGGGATCTTTCATCATCTCACCGAGCACGGTCGGCACGATCTGCCAGGACACGCCGTACCGGTCCTTCAGCCAGCCGCACTGCTCGATTTCGCCGCCTTCTGACAGGGCGTCCCACAGTCGGTCGACCTCGGCCTGATCGGCGCAGTCCACAAAGAACGAGATGGCGTGGTTAAAGGGGTCCAGCGGACCGGCATTAAACGCCGTGAACTGCTAGCCGGCGAGCGTGAACTCGATCACCCGTACTGATCCGGGCGGTCCGCTGGGTGATTCGGCAGGCAAGTCGGTCACGCTGTCGATATGTGAATCCGGGAATAGCGAGACATAGAAACTGGCCGCTTCCTCGGCTTTCTCAGCGAACCATAAATGTGGGGTGATTTTTTGTAGGTTGGGCATGGATGTTCTCCTTATCGTTGTCTCTCATTCGGGGGAATGGCAGACGGCCTCGACATTATGACCATCAGGGTCGAGCACGAACGCGCCATAATAATCGGGATGATAATGTGGCCGCAGCCCGGGCCCGCCATTGTCTGTTCCGCCCGCTGCAATCGCGGCTTTGTAGAAGGCATCGACCAGGGCGCGCGTTTCGACCGCGAAGGCGACGTGAAATCCTTCACCGACTTATTCATTGTCGCCAAACCAGAAAAACGGCTTCTCGTCCTTGCCATAACCGCAGGCGGTTCCGCCGCTATCAGTAACATTGCCGCGCACTTCGGCAATCATGGTGATGCCTATCGGCGCGAGCGCGGCATCGTAAAACGCTTTGGACTGGCCTGTATCGGCAACGGCTATTCCGACATGATCGAGCATAAAATTTCTCCTCTGTTCACTTACATGCTTCTCCCGTTAACCGGCTTCGGGTCGAGCGTGCGGGCATCGACGCCTTCCAGGCAGTTGACATTGATCGCGGCCATTTGATCGCCATTTGGCATCGTGCCGTAGGCAAAGCTCTCGACACCGCAGGTCTTGCAGAAAAAGTGCTGGATTTCCTTCTTGTTGAAAAGATATTCGGTGAGGTTGTCCGCTCCCGATTTCAGTTCGAATTTCCTACGCGGCGTAAAGGCCAGGATGAAGCCCATCGGTTTGCATCGTGAGCAATTGCACGAAATCGTATTGTCGATATCGACATTGACTGCGTAGGCTACGGCGCCGCACTGGCATCCGCCTTTGTAATGTCTTTCTGACATTGTTCTCTCCTTTCCGTTATGCCGCCTTTTCCGGCGACTCATGTTGGACGAAGACCGCCATCTGATCTGCCAGCGCTTTCTGAAAGGCGGGCCGCGTCTCGCAGCGTTTGACATAGGCATCGAGCACCGGGAATGCTGCTACGATATCGGTGTGGCGTAGGTCGCGCAGCACTGTGGTCATCAGGATGTCCGCCCCGGTGAAGCGATCTTCGAGATACTCCTTCCCGTATAGCCAGCAAGACAGGTCCGCCAGCCGCTTGTTCACCGCCTCGACCGCCGCCGGACGATGCAGCTTCGCCCATTCCTCGTCCGGGGAGAAAAAATCGATATCGGCGAGATTACCGATGATGGGTTCGATTGAATTCAGCGCCGCAAACATCCATGTCGTCATCCGCGCCCGGGCGTGCGGGTCGGACGGCATCAGCGCGTCGAACTTGCCCGCGATATGCAATACGATTGCACCGGACTCGAACAGCGTCAGGCCATCTTCCTGATACACCGGCACCTGCCCGAAAGGCTGAAGGCCACGGGCTTTTTCATTTACTTGATCCCCCTGCCCCAGCAACCGTTCTTCATATCCGATCCCCACCTCTTCCAGCGCCCAGCGCACGCGCAAATCGCGTACCGAACCCTGCGCAAATGGCGGCACCCACTTGAATGCACTCACTTTGATGGTCATGGCTTACTCCTTTCGCCAAACTCGGCGATCAGTTTTTCATAGTCTTCCATCGGCGGGAACTGCTCATAACTGTGCCTGGCGGGGGTTTCGACCCAAGTGAGTTTCTCCGACGTCCAGGTTTCGATGAAGGGGATGAACCCACCTCGATCGTCCAGCATCATCGCCCGGACATTGACGAACTGTTCGAGGCCCGCAGGCCGGGTGAACACCCAGCTCTTGCAGTGCGGACAATGAAAATGCCGCGTTTCGCCGTGTAGCCCGCCGATCACCGGTTCGCCTTTCGTGACCGAGAAGCTCGACGCTGGGACGCCGATGCTGAGCGAAAAGGCGCTAGCCGTCATCCGCTGGCATACGGTGCAGTGGCAGGCGCTGGTAAGCAGCGGCGCTTCGGATAGGCGGATGCGCACTTGCCCGCAGCGGCAACCGCCCTCCATCGGAAGATTCCAGTGGGTCATGGTTTTTCCTGTCATCCGGCATCATCCAGCATCACGTCGAAGCCGCCATAGATCATGCGCTTGCCGTCGAACGGCATCGGGTTGTTTTCGGGGGATAGCCTTGGATCGCTCATCACCTTTTCCATGCCTGCGTCGCGGGTTTTCTTGTCGGGCCATTCAATCCAGGAAAACACGACGGTTTCGTCATCCTTCGCCTTTACTGCCATGTAGAAATCGGTCGTTTCGCCCTTGGGCACGTCGTCACCCCAGCATTCGACGCATCGGATCGCGCCATGTTCGCGGAATACGGAAAGGGCGTCCTCGGCATGTTTTCTGTATTTTTCCTTATTGGCGGTGGGCACCGCAGCGACAAATCCATCGATATAGCTCATTGTGCTTCTCCTGTTTTGAAGTTGGTTGATAGTTCATTCGGCTTCAGTTTTGGCGCCCACCAGCGGGGTGTTCCTTGTCTTGGGGGATGGCGGCGTCATGTATTTTCAGTGGCCGTCGTGTGCTCGAGAGCGACCACGCCGAGCTGTTACCGGTCATCCCGCGCCCTCATATTCGAGCTTCGGATACCAGTCGCTTCCGCGCCCATCGGGCGTCGTGTCGAGGATGATCCAGAGCGGATTCATGTCGGGGGCATCGTGCGGATCCTGGCCGGGATCGGCAATCTCCGGCCCACCCTCGCTGCTCCAGAAATGCCGGATGGCGCCGTCCTTGCGGTTGAAGACGGTGTAGGCGGGCATGTCGGCATCTCGGTCGCCGACATAGTCGCGGGTGAAGTCACCACTCGGGTCCGAATAGAGCTTGAGATTCTTCCAGCCGCGCTGCTTGGCGTATTTCTCGATACGCTCGATCGGCGAGCGGGCGACCATCGCGAAGGCGACACGCTGCTCGATATTGGGCGCTTCACCATCCCAGGAACTCATCTGCGCCGTGCACATCGGACAACCCTGTTCGCGCTGCGGCCCGTACATGAAGCTGTATACGACGAGCGTGTCGCGATGGCCGAACAGGTCGTCGAGGCCGACCTCGCCATCCTCGGTCTCGAAGCGATAATCCTCGGTGACTTCGCCGCCCGGTGGCAGCGACCGGCGCTGCTCGGCCACGCGCGCGATATGGCGGCGCAGTTCGATTTCCTCGGCGAGCAGCGCTTGACGCGCCTGCCGGTATTCGTCGCTTTCGTTCGGAAAGCGTGTGTCATTCTTTTTCGCCAACTCGACTGCCGGCTTGAGGGTTTTCTGGGTTGTCATAGTCATTCTCCTTTGCGGTTGCGCTTACGATTTGAGGTTGATCGCGGCTTTGAAGCTGGCGTCCATGTAGAAGGGTGTCGATGATCTTGATGATGGCCTCTTCAGCCATGCCTTACTCCTTTGTTTGTCATGGATATTATTGGACCCTGGACGCATCGTCATACTCGTCATGACGGCGCACCCAATCCATGATTTCTTTCTCGTTGCGACCTTTCGGCGTGATATCGAGGTAGATGAAGGCGCCGATCACTTCCTCGTTGCCGCGCGCGTAGCTGGAATAAGTGTGGAAGATGTCGCCCTTGTCGTCCTTGTAAAAGACGCTGAGGCCGGGGAGTTCGTCGAAGCCTTCGACCATGGCGTAGTTGTAATGGACTTTGCCCTCGGCGAGTTCTTCCTTCGTGAACGACACATGAAAGTCGTAGTTGAAGTCGATGCCGTAGGACGACACCCATCTCGCCCGCCAGCCCATGCGCTTCTTGTAGGCTTCGAGCTTGTCGAGCGGCGCCCGTGAAACGCGGACATAGGCAACATCGTGATTTTCGAGATGAACGAGCGCGCCTTCGGCATGGTCGGCCTCCAGCGAGCAGCTCGGGCAACCCGCCTCCCAGTCGGGACCGAACATGAAGTGATGGGTAATGAGCTGGCTTCGTCCGTCGAACAGGTCGGCGAGAGTCTTCTCGCCGTCCGACGCATCGAAGACATATTCCTTCTCGACCTTCACCCAGGGCAGCGCGCGCCGCTCGGCGCTTACGAGATCGCGCATGCGCGTGAGGGCCTTTTCGTTCTTGAGATGCGCCTTGCGCGCCGCGAGCCACTCGTCTCGGGATACAACGCCAGGATTCTCTATGGTGTGCTTGCTCATGATGATTTCTCCTTCGATTTGGGTTGTGGAGGGTGGCTCTTCGCGCCGGTTCTGGCGCGCAGCTTGGTCGCTACGAGCATGGCGAGCCCACCTGTGCCGGTGGCGCCGGCGACCGCCCAGACTGTCGTTGCAATGCATGCTGGACACATGAGTTTTCTCCTCTTATCGTGCGCCATTACTGCTGGTTAACTGCCTGATTGGGCGCACCTCGATACTGCCCACTCTTGCCGGCGGGATTTTCGCGGCGATCTGAATCGCCTCGTTGAGATCCCTCGCATCGATCAGATAAAACCCCGCCAGTTGTTCTTTCGTTTCGGCGAACGGGCCGTCGGTGATGGACACCTTGCCGTTTCGAACCCGCACGGTGGTCGCGGTCTGCACGGATTCCAGCGCCTCGCCAGCGATCATGTGTCCACTCTCCAGCAGCGTCCCGGCATAGGCCAGACACTCTTCGTCTTTGGGACTCTCGGGCAGCGCATGCAGCTTTGATTCGTCGCTGTAAACCAGGCACAGATATTTCATTGGTTCCTCCAGGTCGTCATAAAACGTGTAGTTACCGGGTAGTCGATCGGCGCAGGCCAAAATCGACAATGCGCCAATCGCGGGATCACACCAACGCGTCGAAAAATGCCGGGATCATCAATAGAAGCCAGCCGGCCTGTTCGATCAGCGTCGTATGATCCGTGCCCTAGAGATACCGTAGCCCGGATGCAGTGCAACGAAATCCGGGGACGTGATCCCGGATTACACCGCGTTCCATCCAGGCTACGACACTGAATCGCGCCGCACGAGCACTTTGCGTCAGGCAAGCGACATCTCTTGCGGCGGCGGCTGAAATCGACACCGGCTGTGGCGAGCCGTGATTTTTTGTCATATCGAGGCCTTCGCAGCGGAATACCGGTAATGCTTACTCTTAACGGATCAGGAGTCAGCCGCCAAGCGGCAGGGAAAAACGAACGTCAATAGTCGCACCAGGAGGCTTGGGGCTCGACTCACGGCGCCATGCGTGCTACGCGGAACACAGTATCCAGCGCAGGTGCATTTCTCCAGCGATGTCACGCCCTGAAGAAAGGATCGATTCAGATGTCTAGGATGCGCACCAGGTTCATGCGCCCGGACGCGCCGCTCCTGATCGACACCTGCGACTTGGTGCAGCCGAAATGTTTCGCTACCAGGGCCACGAGTTCCTCATTGGCCTTGCCGTCCACGGGTGGCGACTTGAGCTTTGCCCGCCAGATTGCGCCTTCCAGCGGCGTCTCGAGAATGCTGATTCGCGCGTTCGGCTTGACCTTCACCTGGATGGTTTTCATGCGCTTGGTGTGCTGTCCTGATCGATGCCTGCAATCATGCCCGCCACGGAAAAGGGGCAACTCCACTCGCGGCACAGCAGCGCAAGTTCACTCACTTCCGCGACGAGTTTAACAACGAGCGGCGCCACGAAGCGCTAGATCAACAAACACCCGCTGCCTGGTATCACGCTTCAGCCCGCGAAGATGCTTACAGTAAACTCAAACGACACCGGTGATTGTTACCGATGTCTCCGGACTCTTTTGTTACCTATCTCCCCGGCCGCTCAGTTTGCTTGGAGACAAGCATGGGCGAACTGGACGCTTGCGTGAAGCTTTGGGGCGATGGGCCAGCGAAGCTCGACCCCTACGTCGTCCGGTACGGCGAGGGCAGCAGCAAGCGTGCTTCCAGGCAACGTACCGACCTCGCGGCAGACCTCTACGGCCAATGCCTTACCACTATGTGAAGGCGATCCATCGGCCCGCCGCAGCCATGAAGCCGTATCGAATTCACACGGGCCGGTAGAGAACATCAGCTCTGCGTCGATGATCACGAACTCATGGGCCGAAGTGAAGAACCTGCCAGGAGGTTCGTTTCCTCCGAAGACGTACGCGGCAATCTCACTCTTCGGCCAGTCGATGAGGCCAGCGATCTGTGGGAAGCATAGGTCTTCCAGCGTTCGCACCTCGCAGCCTACAAGGGGTTGCAGAGCGCAAGTTGATCCACATGGCGGGTACATATGCTCAGCCATGTACCAATGTGCTGCATGCACTTCGCCCGCAGCTCGTTGGAGTGCTTGAGCGCTATCCGCGTCTAGGCGGATGAACGTTGAACTCTGGCACGACCAACTCATGCCCTGAGCCAAGCGCGCAAAGACGATCTCGCAATATGCGTAGAACGATCCGCGCAGCTTCGTGAGCCATTTGTTGCCCTGAAGGTCAGTGCCGATCCAGAAGCCATCAGAAGCTTGCCCAGGTTTTTGATCTGACGCCAGGACCAACCTGACGTGCTCAGGGATTCTGGAAGCTCAGACATCAGCGGGAAGGAAGGCATACTCTCAGAGGCCTAACGTCCGCGTTGAGCGGCGCCGTGAAGCGCGAAGCGCTGAACCGCGTCCGTCTCGAACGCAAAGTTAGACATCTCTTTTCGGCAACCTCTCATCTTGCGGTACCGTCGCCATCAGCTTCTGTAGCTGTGACAGCGAGATTTGATATTGCCCGTTCTTCGGGCGGGGCTTATGCGCGACGAGCTGCCACACAAGCGCACCCGGCCCGTTGTAATGCTCGACGAATCCACCATCACGATTGAGCTGTAGAACCAGTAAGTGTTCAGGTTCGCTAGACAGCGCAACCTTGGTACCCTGTGTGGCCTTGATCTGAACCTGTCGTCCATTGCAACTTCCATCGTGGCAATACGCTGACGCGGTGGATAGCTCAATCTTGTAATGATGTGCTGCCAGAGCCTCTCCAAGGCTTCCAATCATGTGGCCATCGGGGGTGAAGTGACGGCCAGGGAACATCTTCTCCAGTTCATCGACTGCGCCGTAGATCGCCTGGAGTAGCTGCGGGAAGCGCTCCTTGTTCATAGAGATGTCTAACGCCTGCGTTCAGGTGCGGCTGGCGCGCGGCAGCGGACCGGACGTCACCTGCAATGCGTTGTTATACGGCATTCTCAAGCGCGGATACGGAGTCCACGATTCGTTTACGCCGAAGTTCGTATTCTGTGCTTACAGGCTCTTGACTTCGTGTTGCCGTAAAGAATAGCTCCGATGAAATCCGCCTTAGCAACTGTACAATTTCGGAGGTCGGTTCGAACCGATTTGCTATTGCCCACCGTTCGATCGCATTGGATGAGAGACCAAACAGTTTCTCGGTTGAGGAGATCTTTCGGTTGATGACATTTAGGACATAGCGCTGAGTCGCCATCCTGCCAACGAAATCATCCATGCGTTTCAGCCTCCGCGCACAACTGGTTCACCCATTGTCGACAACCATCAAGCTCCTCCACTAGCTTGGATGTATCGACTTCGCCAATGTCATCGCCCACCCCGCGTGTGGACAGTAGACGAGCTCGCATTAAGATCGAATAGAGGGGATCCGATATCGGGATGCTGCGTGGGCCGAGCTTTCGAGCGGAATCCCTACCAAATGTTGGACTTGGCAACATAGCCAACGAATAACACGTTGCAATATTCCGTATGGCCAAAAATATAGTCGAAAGCTCAAATACAACACTCGGAGTGCCCTCCTGAATAGACAACAGGGCTGACTCAAATATTGTCCGAAATCGTCTGCAGTCATCTGCTGCACCGACATATTCCGATGGCATTCCCAATCCCTTGAGAAAATCGCCTACGTCTTCCGAGTAGATGAGCTTGCTCTCAAGTGCCAGGTGCCACGCGAAAGCGTTACCTGATGCCCATAACTCCTTAATACGCTTGTATGAGTAGATTGAGAACTTGTCGGGATCTAGCCTTGGATCACGGCCTTCCACCAAAGCCAATAGATCGACGTCAGAGTCCACTGAAATATCTCCGCGGCAGATCGACCCAAAAGCGTAGATGTGCATCACCGCCAGCTCAGTCTCTTGATAAGAATTGAAACGAAACATGACAGCAGGATGTAGCGAAGACTCGCAATTCCAACCAAGGCCAAGCCCGAAAAAGCTTCGGGCTTAGTTACGCCCAGCAATACTTCGGGGGCTTGAAGAAGCGCGGCGGAGTAGCTTGAGAGCGCATAGCCATCTCTCAGGAAATAGACCTCACCCAGGGCAATCGAAACAACCAGAATCGCCAATGAGCGCAAGAGTTTGATGGAGTGTTCTCCGTTACCCCAGAAGAAGTCCAGCACGACAAACTGCAGCCACTCAATGAACATCTTGGTTCTTTCCAGGCCGGTATATTTTTTTCTGTAATAAGATTCTCGCGAACGCCAAGCCTTGTACAAGTGAACGCGAGTGGCTTCAAGCTCAACTTGTATGGCCTTGTTTGCAGCCGCAGCATCGCCGATCTGGTGGAAATTTACGCGGAGAGTTCGGGCGAACGTCTACTGCAGATTCTCTTGGCTAGGTGTCAAGTCCCGGACGATTATAAGGCTTACGATGAAACAGCTCAGGGTGCTTGGCATGCCATTGCTTCATCGCCTGGATGGGTGGCTTGGCATTGAGGGCGGTTTGCGGCAAGTGATGGGTGTACAGGCTGCCGTAGCGATGCAACGTTTGTTCGAGGTCCAGGCG
>JACCYU010000061.1 GCA_013696315.1 Gammaproteobacteria bacterium
ACCATGAATCGATGAACATCAACGCGATCCGCAGCAATCACACCGAAGCGGCTGTTCTCGCCCATCGGCAAACCCGTTCAGATAGATGGTTCATCGCATTTCAGAGTGATTTTCAACAGCCTGCTAGAGTCGGGGAAAGCCGAACACGTTGCCTTGTGCGTCGAGCTCTAGCTGGGGCGATAACGTCAGGCAGCATCACACCACCTTGTCCCGCATGCCTGTGCGCCCGGTATGCAGGGTCGCGCTGCTCGGCGCTGTTGGGCTCGATGAGCGCGGAAAACGCAATGTCATCCGGCTGACACGATTCGTCGACATGCACTTTGGCCCCCGGATGGCACGGGCACCCGCGTCACGCCCGCTCGAGTCAATTACACCGCAAGCCTCGTCCTTGGTGACCGGAGCCGCGATGGCGAGCGGGCCATTCTAACGTGGTTGGGATTTCCAGCCACGCGCGAGTCGTGGATTACCGCAAGGTCACAGCCACCGGCCAGCCACGCCCGGCGTAGCTGGCCGAGCGGACACAGACCGGCAGCATTGACTATGGCTTGCGAAAGTGGGAAACACCCCACTCGAAATCGCCCTTGGGGCCGCCGTCCACGCAGTGACTTAAGTTGTAGGATGGGCAAAGGCCTTGCGGCCGTGCCCATCGATGTCAGGCGTGTTGGGCGAGCTTGCGTTTTGCCGAGGCTACGCAAAAAAATGCCATACATGGCTTACCAGTGGTAGGATAGTCAAACGCCGTGAGGCCTTGCCAGCGATGTGGGCAATCGGGGAAGGACTTGGTCTGTCCCCGATTTTCCCTCAACTCCTGACCTGCACTTTCGCACGCACGGCCCGAAGACGCGGTGGGAGTTTATGAATCTATTGTCATGGAACGGCGGACAGCGAGCGTAAAGAATACAGACACCTGCTTCGTTCCAGCGCCAATTGCAATGTGTCGGCATCTGACACGCGAATATCCTGATTAGCCGTAGCGCAGATCGTCGCGGTCAGCGGATTGATCCCAGCGCCTCGCGTCTGACGCGTAGCTATCTGCAATTTGGTTCAACAAGCGCGAAGTTCGTGGCCACGCAGTCGAAATCATCGAAGACCACTTGCGATAGCGTGATTCCAAATCCCGCTCCTGTTCGCCGCCTGCACCCCAGTTTCGAGTGGTGACGCCACGACTAGCCATGACTCCACGTAAGATGCCTATTTCGACGTCATGATTTCGGAGTTGCTCTATAACTTTGCGGACGGTTACAGCGGGCCATACCCCGTCACTGTCGATAGGTGCCCTCGCCAATACTTGACCGATTTTCTTATCACCAACCTGCTGACGATCTGAAGCCGCCAATTCTGCTCGCGCTCGTTGGACCCAGAGCCAAAGATCAGCCTCATCAGTGCCTGTTTGAGATACAGCAGGTAGTACTCGCCAGCTATCCAGAAGACGATAGGCGCGACTGACGCGGTTCTTTAAAGTTTGAGTGTCTAAATTTACGTCTTCGAGCTCACCATGTTGGGGTCGAAATATCCACCGTACGACCTCAGTGAAAAAGTTCGGATCCTTTTCAAGCGCTCTGTGAAGTAGTCGGGGCCCGCGCTTTGATCGCTCGAGCACCGGTAGATAGCTCCACTCCAGTTGAACGACCCGGTGCTCGTCTATACCCACCGCGACATCAATCGCTTTAAAGACAGGCTCAACCTCATATCCTGAAAGTCTTCGTTCGTTGTCGCGTTCAGACTGATTGACAAGCAACTTTTCCAGGATTTCCGCTAAAAGATCGAATGGCAAACAAGGTTTTTCTGCAAATCTCACCAGATCCAGTCCCCGTCCAGCCCTGTCTGCTTGCAGCAAGTGCTTCACAGCATATTCAAGCTGCTCAATCGAATTTTCCAGGCGCCACAGTGGAACCTTCGTCCAATAAATTTCCTCTATTTCCGCTCCTAATTCGCGAATTCGATGCCATGTTTTCATGCTTTGCGGAAGCGATAGCAGCATATCCATTAGCTTGGCAGACGGCCAGCTTTCAGCCTGCGCACGTTCAAACTGTTGTTCAAACCACGCCTGGCCGTTCGATTCTCGACGTGTCGCAACAAATACCCTGGCGAAATTCGCCAAACGATCATCGTGATTTCCAAGACCCTCATTAATGACCCAATCTTCCACGTCTGGCTGTGACAGCATTTTTGCACTGCACACGGCAAGATGGTCGTTTTGGTGCACTTCGTCCGCGAGCCTCGTTACCGCACTGATTCCACCCGCGACATACATGTCTTTAACGGCAACATTCCGCGCGCGTTCGATCGTTTGCTGATATTCGTCATGGTCTTCCGGCTGCCCCTCCGGCAAGTGCGGCCAGCCATCTGCGAACAGCCAGCCGAAGCGGTCGATTGGATCAGTTGGCTCCAGCTGGCTATATATTGCATAAAATCGGTCAAGTTCATGGGAGGGCAGCGACCAGTCCGCATCAGGAAACTGCCGATGATGGTGTAGCATTTCTCTCAGAGCGGTCCATAACTTGATCCGCTCATCGTCATTCAATTGCCGCTGCGAAAAAGACTGAAAATTCGTTAGTAGGTCTTTTCGATACTCTTCAGGGAAACAGGAATGCGCTACACATCCGAGCAGATCCGCCCGACGGCTACCGCTGTGACCCAATAAATTCATGAGACGATCAGCTATCGCAAGAACATACTCACTACGTTCATGCACGCTTATGGATCGTTCAACGTCTTGTGCCCATTCTCTCCAGCGAGGCTCGTGAGTACCGCTACTCGTATCGTGGGAACGCGGAAGCAGGTTTATCATCAATTTCCAGCCTACTTGCGGCTCACTGAGGGCTAGTTGGTCGAGGACAGCAAGTTTTTGGCTTTGATCCGCCGCGGTATGACGAAGCCAAGGCAGAAAGATGTCTCGCATGCTGCTGCTCGGTCGATTTGACCAGCGCCCACCTGGATCAAGCCGAGCAGCGGTGCTCAGCACCATAGTAACCAGACCGAGATATGACGGATTCCAAGCGAGGTTTTCCAGTGCCCAAAGCAACCCCGCATGCGGACATCCACCCAAGTC
>JACCYU010000062.1 GCA_013696315.1 Gammaproteobacteria bacterium
GGCGCCAACCCCGAACAGTCCAAATCCAACGGCCAGCAGCAGGATGCCCAGCGCAAACTTGACGGGTGTGGAGGGCTCGCGCCGGTGGCTAGCCAGCTTCAACCACAGCGCGGAAAATAACGGCGCCAGCAGAATGATGAACATCGGGTTGATCGCCTGAAACAACGATGCGGGCGCTTCCCAGCCAAACAGCGTCCGATCGATGTTGCGGTCGGTAAACAGATTTATGGAACTGCCGGCCTGCTCGAAAAATGACCAGAACACCACGCCAAATGCGGTAAGGGTCATGATTACCAGCAACCGTTCGCGAGCCACGCGCGGGCTTGAATAGACGATGTAGACTAGCCACAGGAGCACCGCCGACCCTGCCGCGATCAACATCCAGCCAGTCAGTCGATAGTTCAGGACCAGCAGCCCGAACACTGGCAGACTCAGAATCACGCCTGTCCAGACGATGCTTCGGCGGTTCAGTGTACGCGGTACAGTGTTTCGTGCCGCCGGCGCGGATGGCGGCAGGCCGAGCCCCGGGAAACGGCGTCGCCCGAGCAGGAATACGCTGAGCCCGATCAGCATGCCGACACCGGCGAGACCGAAACCGTAATGCCAGCCGTAAGTTTGCCCGATGAATCCGCACAGCAGCGGTGCTAAGAACCCGCCGATGTTAATGCCCATGTAAAACAGCGTGAAACCGGCGTCACGTCGCGGATCGTCAATCGCGTAAAGCTGGCCGACCAGACTGGAGATGTTCGGTTTGAACAGGCCGCTGCCGGCGATCAGCAGGGCCAGCGCGGCGTAGAAGAAGAACATGTTGGGCACCGCCAGACAGAAGTGTCCCAGCGCCATCAGCAGGGCGCCCATGATGATCGCCAGTTGATGTCCCAGCACGCGGTCGGCCAGCAGGCCGCCGATCACCGGCGTCGTATAAACCAGCGCCCCGTACGCGCCGTAGATTCCGTACGCGTGCTCGTCGCTGAACGAAAGTTCTTTCGTCAGATACAGCACCAGCAGCGCGCGCATGCCGTAGAAGCTGAAGCGTTCCCATAACTCGGCGAAAAACAGTACGTAGAGCCCGCGGGGATGTTTCATCGACAGTGAATAAAACGTCGCTTCAGTAGAGACACGCGTTTGCGCGAGATTGATGTCAGGCGCAAAATGGCACGCGCAAAAGCCGCCGGATTGGTGCGTTCATCGAACACGGCACGCGGCAGGCAGCAGGGAAAAGCCATGAGGCGAGTCAACATGACAGCGAGCGCGGAGGAAGCCGCACGCCTGGCGGCGCTGGATCGATATAATATTGTCGATACGGCGCCGGAGCCGGCGTTCGATGCGCTGACCCGCCTGGCCGCGCATATCTGCGAGACGCCGATGGCTGCGCTGAGCCTGGTCGAAGGCGATCGCCAGTGGTTCAAGTCGAAGCTGGGCCTGCCCTTCGACGAGACGCCGCGCAGCATATCTTTCTGCGCGCACACCATCCAGCAATCCGCCCTCCTCGTTGTAACGGACACCCTGAACGACGAGCGCTTCGCGGCAAATCCACTGGTGACCGACGGGCCGCATATACGCGCCTACGCCGGCGCACCGCTGTTGACACAAGACGGCCTGAGGCTTGGCGCGCTCGCCGTAATGGATCACGTCCCGCGAGCGATCGACAGCGAGCAGCGCGCCGTGTTGCGCATCCTCGCCGACGAGGCGGTGACGCAGCTCGATCTGCGCTGCGCGGTGCAGGCGTCGCGACCCCCGCAGGATCACCTGGAACTCATTCTCAATGCCGCGGGTGACGGCATTTGCGGTGTCGATAAGACAGACCGCATCATTTTCATCAATCCCGCCGCGACACGCATGCTGGGCTTCGACGCGGAGGCGTTGTTCGGCGAGAACTTCCACCACCTGGTTCATCATTCCTGTCCCGATGGCAGTCCCTATCCCGGCGCGCGCTGCCCGTTGACCGCGGTGCTGCGCGCAGGTCAGACTCTGAGAGTCGGCGACGAAGTGTTCTGGCGCAAGGACGGTACGCCGTTTCCGGTAAGTTATGTCCGTGCGCCGATGCTGGACGCGGACCAGCCCTCCGGCGCGGTGATCACGTTCCGCGATACCACCGAGGAACGGAGGACCGAACGCGCCCTGCGCGACAGCGAGCGCCAGCTACGTTTGATCACCGATGCGGTGCCGTCATCGATCGCCTTGCCGATTCGTCGCAGCGCTATTGTTTCAATAATCGCGCATGCGAAATCGGGTTCGGGCTTGCACGCAATGAAATTCGCGGCAGGCACGTGCGGGAAATGCTGGGCGATGCGGCATTCGAGTCCGTCCGCGAGCACCTGGCAACGGTGCTGCGGGGACGTTCGGTAAGATTCGAGTCTCGCACTGCGTCCAGGACCGGCGATGCGCGTCACACCAGCACCAGTCTCATTCCGGATGTCTCGGCGGAGGGCAAGGTCGAGGGCTACATCGCGCTGGTCAACGACATCACCGCGCGGGTGCGCGTTGAACAGGAACTCGAGCGGTTTTTCAACGTGCCGCTGCACCTGATGTGCGTCGCGAGCACCGATGGCTATTTCAAGCGCCTGAACCCGGCTTTCGAGGCGCTGCTGGGTTATTCCGAGCAGGAACTGTTGACCAGGCCATTTTTGCATTTTGTGCATCCGCAAGACCGCGACGCGACGATCGAAGAACTCGGGCGCATCAGCGCCGGCGCTGCCACGAAACAATTCGAAAACCGTTATCGCTGCAGGAACGGCTCGTATCGCTGGCTGTCCTGGGCCACCTTTCCGGTTGTGGAGGAGGGGCTGGTGTACGCCATAGCGCTCGATATCACCGATCGTATACGTGCCACGGAAGCCCGGCACAGCCAGCGAGGCGCGCACGCTCGCGATGCTGGCGAAGGTGCTGGATTGCGTGATTGCGATTAATCATGAGGACCGAGTTCTGGAGTTTAATCCCCCGCTGACCGCGCTGCCGCAGAATCGCCAGGAGTTGCTAGCGAACTCATCTACGGCCGGTCCAGACTCACACGCATGAACACCACGTACAACGCCGACGCCATCGAGGTCCTGTCCGGCCTGGACCCCGTGCGCAAACGGCCGGGCATGTATACCGACACCTCGCGGCCCAACCACCTCGCCCAGGAAGTGATCGACAACAGTGTAGACGAGGCAGTGGCAGGATTCGCGAAGGCCATCGACATCACGTTGTACAAGGACGGATCGCTCTCGGTCGCCGACGACGGGCGCGGCATGCCAGTGGACATGCATCCCGAGAAAAAGCTACCGGGGGTCGAAGTAATCCTCGGCACGCTGCACGCCGGCGGCAAGTTTTCGTACAAGACTTACCGTTACTCGGGCGGCCTGCACGGCGTAGGCGTGTCGGTGGTGAACGCACTGTCGAAGCATCTGGAGGTGTGGGTGCGCCGCGGAGGTCACGAATACAACATGTCGTTTGCGGGCGGTCACAAGAACACGGACCTGGAAGTCGTGGGCGAGGTCGGCAAACGCAACACCGGCACCACGTTGCGCTTCTGGCCGGACCCGCAATATTTCGACAGTGCGACGTTCTCGATCCCAAAGCTGAAGCACATCATGCGCGCCAAGGCGGTACTGTGCCCGGGACTCAAGGTGAAATTCTTCGACGAGCCCGCGGGCGAGACCGTCGCATGGCAATATGCCGCGGGCCTGACGGATTACCTGCTGGAGGCGGTGCAGGGACAGGCATTGCTGCCGGAAGAACCCTTTACCGGCAGCATGGAAGGCCGTCAGGAGACCGTTGACTGGGCGGTGGTGTGGATTCCAGAAGGCGTGGAGTGCATACAGGAGAGTTACGTCAATCTGGTGCCCACGACGCAGGGCGGCACGCACGTCAACGGTCTGCGCGCGGGCTTGACCGAGGCGATACGGGAGTTCTGCGACTTCCGCAATCTTCTGCCGCGCGGGGTGAAGATCGCGCCGGAAGACGTATGGGACAAGCTGAGCTTCGTGCTGTCGTTGAAAATGATGGAGCCGCAGTTCACCGGCCAGACCAAGGAGCGACTGTCTTCGCGCGAGAGCGCGGCATTCGTCTCCGGCGTGGTCAAGGACTCTTTCAGTTTATGGCTTAACAGCCACGTCGCGATGGGCGAGCAGCTCGCGCAGTTCGTCATCGCCAACGCCAATAAACGACTCCGCGCCGACAAGAAAATCGTGCGCAAGCGCATCACCTCCGGCCCGGCGCTGCCCGGCAAGCTGGCCGATTGCGTGTCGCAGGATCTCGCACGCACCGAGCTTTTTCTGGTAGAAGGCGATTCGGCGGGCGGGTCAGCCAAGCAGGCGCGCGATCGCGATTTTCAGGCCATCATGCCGCTGCGCGGCAAGATTCTGAATACTTGGGAGGTCGAGGCCGATCAGGTGCTGGCCTCGGTGGAAGTCCACGACATCTCGGTGGCGGTTGGTGTGGAGCCGGGTTCGGACAAGCTCGACGGCTTACGCTATGGCAAGGTGTGCATTCTTGCCGACGCCGATTCGGACGGTCTGCATATCGCGACCCTGCTGTGCGCGCTGTTTACGCGGCATTTTCGTCCGCTGGTGGAGGCGGGCCACGTGTATATCGCCATGCCGCCGCTTTATCGCATCGACGTTGGCAAGGAGGTTTACTACGCACTGGACGAGGCCGAGCGCGACGGCATGCTGGATCGCATCCAGGCCGAGAAGAAAAAAGGCAAGGTCGCGATTACGCGCTTCAAGGGCTTAGGCGAAATGAACCCGCTGCAACTGCGCGAATCGACCATGTCGCCAGACACGCGCCGTCTGGTGTGTCTGACCCTGGAGGTGGGCGACGATACCGCGCAACTGCTGGACATGCTGCTCGCCAAAAAGCGCGCCGCCGACCGCCGCGTCTGGCTGGAGGCGAAGGGCAATCTGGCGGAGGTGTGATACGCGCCGCAGCGTCCGGACTCGCATCCGCGCCTGCCGGTAACAGGCCCACGATAACGGATTCTCCCTACATCGTTAGGACCACGCGGAAGCGCGCCTGGTTGGTAATCATCCGGTCGTAGGCGGTCGCGGCTTCCAGTAGCGGGTAAGTCTCGATGTGGGCTTTCGTGCCGGACAGGACGCTGAAATTGAGGGTGTCTTCCGAATCCCGTGGCGTACCGCTTGGCCACCCGGCGACGGCGCGCCGCTTCATGATCAACTGGAACGGATTGACCTCAACCGGTTCCGGTGTCGCGCCGACGATCAGCAATTTGCCATCGACCTTGAGGCCATCGATGATCGAACTCATGGCCTTAGCGCTGGGTGCGGTCACGAGTATCACCCGCGCGCCACCCCAGTCCTGCAATGCCTGCACCGGATCGACCGCTTCGGTGTCGATATATTCATTGGCGCCGAGACTTAATGCCAGCTCCTTCTTGTCGTCGCCGCGCGATAACGCAATGGTGCGGAATCCCATGCTGGCCGCGTACTGAACGCCCAGGTGTCCCAGACCGCCGACTCCTTGCACCGCCACCAGGTCGCCTGCCCGCGCGCCGCTGTTGCGCAATGCGTTGTAAGTCGTGATCCCCGCGCATAAAAGCGGGGCGGCGTCCACCGACGACAGCGCCTCCGGAATGGCGGCCACGGCGGCCTCGGGTACGACTACGTATTCCGCATAGCCGCCATCATAGGTAATGCCGCAAATGTCCGCTTTTTCGCAGGTGACAAAATCCCCCCGCCGGCAGGGTTCGCAATGAAAGCAGTGTCCTCCATGCCAGCCAACGCCCACGCGCTGACCTTCAGACCACATCGAGACACCGTCACCCACTGCCGCCACGTGGCCGGCCACCTCGTGACCCGGCACGCGCGGAAACTCAAGACCCGGAAATCCGCCTTCTTTCACGAAAGCGTCGCTGTGACAGATCCCGCAGGCCTCGACTTTGATCAGCACCTGGCCGGTCGCCGGGGTGGGAATTTCACGCTCCACACGCTCGAAATCCCCGCCGGCTTTGCTGATCTGCATGGCTTGCATTGTAGACATTACAATCCTCCTTGGCGCCGCGTTACGACGATTGAAAAAATTACGCGTGGCGCGCTGCGCGCCCGATATGCCGGGGACAAAAGCAAGATGCACGCCGGCCGCGAACGTGCTTGATTGCTCCCGTGAAGAGCACTCTGCCGAGGGTGTGTTCAGGATGCCCTGCGCTCGTTCTGATGGCGGAGTTCGATGGCTATCGCAACCTTAGCCGGAAGACGAGCCTTACGGCCCCTTATCTGCTCGACGTGCAGGCCGAATTCCTCGACATGCTTGCGACGCGCGTCGTCGTGCCCCTCATCGCGGCTGACAAGCCACGGCGGCGCGCGGCCTGAACAACAA
>JACCYU010000063.1 GCA_013696315.1 Gammaproteobacteria bacterium
GGTCACCACTGGCAAGCCGTTATGGCGCGGCTCCTTTGACGACACCCTGCGCGCGTTTAACGAACGCGGCGTGACCGCCGAACAGTTGCAGACGCTGCTGAACGAAATGGCGTTCATGCCGGTGTTCACCGCGCATCCTACCGAGGCGAAGCGACGCACGGTGATGGAGGGCTTACGGCGCATATTTCTGGTCGGCGAGGAATTGAATAACAGCCAGCTGAGCGAATATCAGCGCGACGAAATCGTCGCGCGCCTGCACGCGCAAATCCAGATACTGTGGAAAACCGACGAGGTACGGCTGAACAAACCCAGCGTGGAAGCCGAGGTCCAGAACGGGCTTTATTACTTTCGCAACGCGATCTTTCAGTCTGTGCCGGACGTTTACCGTAATCTGGAGCGCGCCATCAAGCGCATTTACGCCGATGACGACAGCGGCGCCCGCATCCGCGTCCCCAGTTTCTTGAGCTTCGGTTCCTGGATCGGGGGCGATCGCGACGGTAATCCATATGTCACTCCCGATGTCACGCGCGCCGCGATGCGTCTGCAATGCCGTACCGTGCTGCAGGCCTACCTCGAGCGGGTGCAGGGCTTAGGCAATATCCTCACCCATTCCGATCAGCTGGTAACGACCTCGGCGCCGTTCAAGGCTTCGCTGGAGCGTGACCGCCTGATCGCGCGCACCGCGTTTCGGGATAATCCGGATCAGTTTGCGAAAGAGCCCTATCGGCGCAAGCTCGCCATCATGGCGTACCGGTTGCAGCGCAATAGACTGCTGGCCGACGAACGTCTGGCCGGTTACCTGCAAGGCTCGCTGGGCGAGGGTTACGCCTGTGAGCAGGACTTTCTCGCCGATCTCTACGTAATCCGCGATTCGCTGCGCTCGCATGGTGACGCCAATCTCGCCGGCGGCAAACTCAAAGATCTGATCCGGCTGGGCGAGACATTCGGTTTTTATCTGGCGCGGCTGGACCTGCGGCAGGAATCGTGCACGCACAGCACGGCGGTCGCCGAAATCCTCGAACGCTCGGGCCGCACGCAGAACTACACAGAGCTTAGCGAAGGGTACAAACTGCGCCTGCTCGAAGACCTGCTGGCGAACTCGGCAACGCCGTTTCCGCTCGACGAGATGAGCCTCACCGAGACCACGCGCGAAGTCCTGGAAGTCTTTTACGTAATGGCCGAAATGCGCCAGGAAATCAGCCCACAGGCGTTCGGCAGCTACGTAATCTCGATGACTCACCGCGCCTCGCACGTGGTGGAGGTCATGTTCCTCGCAAGTCTCGCGGGGCTAGCCGGACGCGATGCCGACGGCGGCTGGCACTGCCGCATTCGCATCTCGCCACTGTTCGAAACCATCGATGATCTCGCGCACGCGCAAGACGTGCTGACCCGCCTCTTCAGCCAGGCGGCTTACAGTGAGCTGTTGCGCGCGTCGGGCAACTGCCAGGAAGTCATGCTGGGCTACTCGGATTCGTGCAAGGATGGTGGCATTCTCGCGTCCGTCTGGAGCCTCTACCGCGCGCAACAGAATGTCGTGGCGATCGCGGAGCGCTTCGGCGTGCAGTGCTATCTGTTTCATGGTCGCGGCGGCACCATCGGGCGCGGTGGCGGCCCTACTCACGACGCGATCATGGCGCAGCCGCCAAGCACGGTGCAGGGCCGGATCAAGATTACCGAACAGGGCGAGGTGCTATCCTACAAATACAGCAACCAGGAAACAGCGACCTACGAATTGACGATGGGCGCCACCGGCCTGCTCAAGGCCAGCAGCCATTTGCTGGTAACCGTGGATGAGCATCTGGAAGAACATTTGACGGCGATGGACGCGCTGGCGAAGCTCGGCGAGCAGGCGTACCGCGATCTGACCGATCGCACGCAAGGTCTGCTCGACTATTTCTACGAAGCGACGCCGGTGGTCGAGATCGGTCAGCTCAACATCGGTTCCAGGCCCTCGCATCGCAAGCAGAAAGATCGCTCCAAGCACTCCATCCGCGCCATTCCGTGGGTGTTCGGCTGGGCGCAGTCGCGCCACACCCTGCCAGCCTGGTACGGCATCGGTTACGCGCTGGAAGAACTGCGCGCGCAGGATCCGGCGCGCCTCGGTTGTCTGCAGGCAATGTACCAGGAATGGCCATTTTTTCGCACGCTGATAGACAACACGCAGATGTCGCTCGCGAAAGCGGACATGGCCATAGCCCGCGAATACGCCGATCTGTGCCGCGACGTGGCAGTCGCCGACGACATTTACGGCATGATAAAACTGGAATACGAGCGCACCGTAATACAGGTTCGCGAGGTCGCCCAGGTCGATGAACTGTTGGCCGATAACACAATGCTCAGACTCTCTCTGCAGCGCCGCAGTCCTTACCTCGATCCGCTCAATCACATCCAGATTATGTTGCTCAAGCGCCACCGAAAGCTCGCGCCGGAGCAACAGGCGCAAGACGAGTTACTGCGTCCGCTGCTGCGCACTCTCAACGCGATCGCGGCCGGCATGCGCAATACTGGCTGAACCGCAACAGCGGGTTCGCCATAAACAGAGTGGGCTCAATCTACCGTAGCCAGACGTTACGCTATAACATGTTGGTTCTCACGCCAGAATGTCGGCAATCAATGGGCTCGAATCGTCGCATCCTGAACGTGTGCCTGCTGGCAATTGCACTGTTCGCCGCGCAGAGCCTGCTCGCTGCCCACGAGGCCGCGCCGCACGGCGCCAAGCACGCGGGCGATTGCCAGCTTTGCGCGCATGCGGCCGGCGCCGGCCACGCGCTGCCCGCAGCCGCTGCCGTCACCTATCC
>JACCYU010000064.1 GCA_013696315.1 Gammaproteobacteria bacterium
CTCAAGATTGGCTCTCGCCCCGCGCGCCGCACCGGTTCCATGACTCTGGATGACCTGCGCGCGATTCCCTGGGTGTTCGCCTGGAGCCAGAACCGCATGGTGATTCCGGGCTGGTACGGCGTCGGCAGCGCGCTGGAACAGATCGTCGCGGTGCGCGGTGACCTGGGTCAGGAAGTATTACGCCGCATGTTTGCCGAGTCGCGCCTGTTCCGGCTCATTATCGACGAGACCGAAAAAACCCTGCCCCTGGTGGATCTGGACATCGCGCGCGCCTACGCCGAACTGGTGCCGGACGAAGAACTGCGCGAGCGCATCTTCGGCATGGTTAAAGATGAGTACGACCGCACGGTCAAAATGGTGATGGAGGTCAACGGCACCAGCGAGGTGTGCGCGCGCTTCCCGCGGTTCCGCGAGAGTCTCGAGCGGCGGCTGGACACCATCAATCAGGTCGGCCACCAGCAGGTCAAGCTAATAGAGCGCTTCCGCGGCATCGACAAGAACGATCCGGCGCGGCAGGAGTATCTGATCTCGCTGCTGCTGTCCATCAACTGCGTCGCCGCCGGCCTGGGCTGGACAGGGTGACCCGAAACAATACGTAGGCTGGGATGAGCTTGTGAATCCCAGCGGTATGTTTGTAGACAAATGCCGGGTTGGCCCCTCGCGCGGCTAACCCAGCCTACGCAACTTTAAACTCCGAAGAAACTTATGAAAAAACTGCTATTCCAATTCGATACCGATCCCGTTCCCAGCGTATTCGATACCGTCGTCGCCTACGACGGCGGCGCGGACCACGTGAAGACTTACGGTGGCGTGAACCCCGACAACGTCGGCTCGCTGGTGGACGGCGCGATCTTCACCCGCTCGCCGAAAGAGAAGAGATTCACCGCGGTGTTCGTCGGCGGCGGTGACATGGAAGCCGGTCAGAACCTGCTAAAAGCCGTACGCAAGAAATTCTTCGGCGACTTCAAGGTATCGGTCATGTTCGACAGCAACGGCAGCAACACCACAGCGGCGGCGGGTGTGGCGTTGCTGGGCCAGGCCGTTTCGCTCTCCGGCAAGCGCGCGGTGGTGCTGGCGGGCACCGGGCCTGTCGGTCAGCGCGCCGCGGCGCTGCTTGCGAAGGAAGGCGCGGAAGTGACGGTCACATCACGCGATCTCAAGCGCGCGCAAGCCGCGTGCAAACTGATCGAGGAACGCTTCGAGGTGAAGCTTGAACCGGCGGCTACCGCCGACGAGGCGTCACGCGCAAAAGTGCTGGACGGCGCCCAGGTAATTTTCGGCGCGGGCGCGGGCGGCATTCAATTGCTCTCGGAAAAGGAATGGCAGGACAACCCGACGATTGAGGCGCTGGCCGACACCAACGCCACGCCGCCGCTGGGATTCGAAGGCGTGGACATGATGGACAAGCTCAAGGAACGCCACGGCAAAAAGACCATCGGCGCAATTGGTCTCGGCGCGCTGAAACTCAAACTGCACCGCGCCTGCATCGAAAAGCTGTTCGAGCGCAACGATCAGATCATTGATGCGGAAGAGATCTACGCGGTGGCAAAGGAAATGGCCGCGAAATAATCTGATGTCGGGTGCGCTACTCGTTATCCTAATCGGTAGAGGGCGTATACCGTAACTGCGCCCAGGCGTTCGCCCCGTGAAATCGCCAGTCGCCCCTTGCAAAGGGGGGAATGCGGTCGTGAGTGAACTTGCCTCCCCCTTTGCAAGGGGCATCGAAGGGGATTTTAGACGCACCACCGCGAGGGCCCGCGTGCACACGGCGCACCCTACACCTACTCTGTACAGTCGTCATAAACGTCATTTGGACGGCCGCAATACGCCAGGCTCCGGCGCCTGTCTCTGCTTGATCGCTCTTGCATCGAAGACATTGCTAGCGCCGGCCCGGCGCCAAGAGCGATTGACAGGCTCGCGATCATTTCGCGCGAAGGCTCCACACCGACAGGCAATCCCTGGTATTGAAGCAGCGGCATACGTACGCCGGTGAACCCGCCTGGGCCTACACCGAACTGGTGCATCAAAAACGCGGGCTTTATCGTTGCCAGCTGGCCGTTTGCTGTCGGCGCCACGACGAAATATTTCTGGTCCGCTGCCAGCGTGATTTCGGCTGCGCGCAATAACAATTGATTCCACAGCGTCTCGGCAGAAGTCGCAGCGTTGCCGGCGACCGTGATGCGATACTCGCTGTTGCCGACCTGCTCGTCGCTATAACCATAGCCGCCATCGACAGAAGGCTGATAGGGCGTAGGTTCAAAGCTCGCGCAGCCGGCGGTAAGCAACGTGGCGGCTAACACGAGCCTGGCTGGTAAAATGTCATGTCGCGTATTCATAACGCCTGGCGCAAACACTCGGATAGCGCTTAGGCAATCCAGTCCGAATTGAGTTTCAGGCCGTTGATAGGTCTACAGACTCTCCTTCTCAATCCTCGCCGCGCCATTCGCGGGCTTGTAGTCACTGTTGGCCAGCAGCACGGCGATCCAGCGGGTACGCTCATAGTGATCGCAGGCGATAACCAGCGCGATGGTGATGGGAATGGCGATGAACGCGCCCGGCACACTCCACAGCCATCCCCAGAAAGTTACCGAGAACAGCACCACCAGCGGCGAGAGCGACAGTTGCCTGCCTTGCAGCAGCGGATCGAGATAAATGCCCATCACGAGCTGGATGCCGGATACGCCAACCAGCACCAGCAATGCTTTGACTCCGATACCGAACTCCAGCAGCGCGAACGCGGACACTGGCAGCACGCCGATGATCGAGCCCAGGGTGGGAATGTAGTTGAGCAGAAAGTTGATGAAGCCCCAGATGAACGCGAAATCCACGCCCACCACCAGACACAACAACCAGATGAGTACGCCGGTAATCAGCCCGATCACGGTGCGTACGACGATGTAAATCTGAAAGTCCGTCACCACCCGCTTGAAGGATTCGAACCAGCGCGCGCCCTCGTCCGCGGACAAACCGTGCCGCAGCTTGTCGCGGAAGTCGTGCACCTCCAGCAATCCCAGCACGAAGAACGCGACGATCAGCACCAGCGCACCGCTGGAGGAGAAAAGCCACTCGGACAATGCCAGCACGAAATTCGGCGCCAGCTCGGAAACCTTAGGCCCTGCCCTGATCGCGTCCGTGGACGAGCCGATGATCGGCTCGGCGATGACGCGCAGGCCGTCGAACAGGCGCTGGAACTCCTGGCGATATCCGGGCGCGCTGTCCGCGAGCAGTTCGGCGCTCCACCAGATGGAGGCCACGAACAGGGCAATGACGCCGACGAACACCAGAAAGGTGACGCACATAGCCGCGCCACGCGGCATGCGTCGCTCCAGTCGAAGTTGCAACGGCCAGAACACCGCGATCAGAAACAGCGCGAACACGAGCGGCATGGTCACCGAAGCGCTGATCTTGAGCGCCGCCGCCACCACCACTACCGTCACTACGGCCAGCAGCCGCTTGATGATCTGGCGCTCCCGCGGGCTCTGTGATGCGTCGTTATCCACTTGCGGCCCCGATTTGCGTCATGGAGATCGTTCTCGTGGCGATCCTTTGCACGGAAAGTCAGCGCGTCCCGTATTGTTTACAACTGCGAATGCAGCCAGCTCACCAGGTGCTCGCGCAGTTTTTCGTGCATGGGTCGCCGCGCCCACTCATCGAGCGTCATTTCCCTGGAACGGGTCTTGTCTTGCTCGAACCATTGGGTCTGACTGCGCGCGAGCTCGCGATCCAGCGCGTTCAAGTTGATCTCGTCATTTAGACTGAAGGATCGGTTGTCGAAGTTGGTGGAACCAACCGACACCCACATATCGTCCACGATCATCAGTTTGGTGTGATACATGGTGGGCTGATATTCGTAGATGCGTATGCCGGCGCGCAACAGCTTGCCGTATTGCGAGCGTGAAGCCAGCCGCACCAGGCCCTCGTCGTTGTGCTCGCCGGGCACGATGATCTCGATCTGCACACCCCGGCGGCGCGCGCCCAGCAATGCGCCCGTCGACAGTTCGTCCGGCACGAAATACGCCGTACCGATGCGGATGAATTTGCACGCCGCGGTAATCGCCAGCAAAAACATCAGCCGCACGGAATCCGCCCCGCCCGCCGGCGAGCTTGCAAACACCTGACAGGCCGCCTCGCCCTGCTGCTCCAGCGCGGGGAAATAACTCTCATCGTGCAGGACGACGCCGCTCGCCTTGATCCAGTTGTCCATGAACGCGCTCTGCAACGCCGCGACGCTGGGACCTTCGATGCGGTAATGCGAGTCCCGCCAGTGGTCGGCGTCTTTGGCGTCGCCGGTCCACTCGTCCGCGATGCCAACCCCGCCGGTGAAGCCGATGTAGCCGTCCACGATCAGCAATTTGCGGTGGGTGCGGTGATTGATCGTGCGAAAGCGCGTGAAATGAAGCTTGTGGTAGCGCTGCACTTCTACCCCCGCGTCTTCCATCAACTGTATGGAAGCGCGGTCCAACTCCTTGCTGCCAAACCAGTCAAGCAACACGTGCACCTTGACGCCGGCGCGCCCCCGCTCGGCCAGCGCCTGTGCGCACTCGTCTCCGATACCGCCGACCCAGTAGATGAACGTTTCAAAGGTTATCGCGCGGCGCGCGTCACGGATCGCGGCCAGCATGGCCGGGAAAATCTGATCCCCGTTAAGCAGCGGCGTAATTTTGTTGCCCTCGCGAAACGGGCCGGTTAAAAGATTGGCCATCGAGCGCACGAACTGATCGTCGCCGGCCGCGTAAAGATGTTCGATTTTGCGCTCGACGTGTTTCTCGCGCTTGCCGAACTGACGAACGATGAAGTCGATAGCCAGGGTCGCAAGGCAGGCAACGACGGCAGTGAGAGAAACTATCACCCAGGTCGACATGCCGCGAGTATAACGCCTTAAGCGCCGACTGCTGCTCAGCGCGCAAGCTGGCCGCACCGCCATGCGCGTATTATCGGGCGCGCGGCCCGGTTGCGCGGGCGCCGGGCGCGCGGCAAAATCATGCCATATGGACGCGCCGCCCAAATTAATGGAAATGATGCGCCGCCTGATCGAACTGCCCTCGATCAGCAGCGTGAAACCCGACCGCGACATGAGCAACCGCAAGGTCGTGGATCAACTGGCGGAATGGCTGGAGAGTCTTGGCTACCGCATCACCGTGCAACCCGTTGGCGAAGATTCGCGCAAGGCGAATCTTATCGCCACATTGGGTACTGGCGACGACGGGCTGGTGCTCGCCGGGCACACCGATACAGTGCCGTTCGACGAGGGCCGCTGGCGTCACGATCCGTTCAAAATGAGCGAAGCCGACGATCGCGCGTACGGGCTTGGCACCGCGGACATGAAGTGTTTTCTTGCGATCGCCATCGAAGCCGCGCGCGAGTTAAAGGCACAAGATCTCAAACAGCCCCTGACCATCCTCGCCACCGCCGACGAGGAAAGCTCCATGCACGGCGCCAAGACATTAGCCAGAGACGGTCAGCGCCTGGGACGGTATTGCGTGATCGGCGAGCCCACCAACCTCAAACCGGTGCGCAGCCACAAGGGAATCTTCATGGAGTCGATCCTGCTGCGCGGGCGCTCCGGGCATTCCAGCGATCCGCGACTGGGCAACAGCGCGCTGGACGGCATGCACGCCGTTATGGGCGAACTGATCGCGTACCG
>JACCYU010000065.1 GCA_013696315.1 Gammaproteobacteria bacterium
TGCAGGGCAGCGATCGTTTCCCCCGCGTTACGCATGATGGTGCTTTCGGTCAGCTCCAGCTCCAGAAATTCCGGCGGCAGTCCGGTCTCGGCCAGAATCCGTTGTACTGTCTCAACCAGCCCGGACCGCCTGAACTGTAGGCCGCTTATGTTAACGGCAACGCGCACCCGCGCGCAGCCCGCGTTCTGCCAGGCCATATTCTGGGCGCACGCCGTGCGTAACACCCACTCGCCGATCGCGACAATCATGCCGCTGTCTTCCGCCAGTGGAATGAATTCCGTTGGTGACACCAGTCCCAGCTCCGGATTCTGCCAGCGAATCATGGCCTCCACGCCGACGATCTCGCCGCTGACAACCTCGACCTGCGGCTGATAATGGAGCAGCAGCTCCCCGTGTTCCAGCGCCTTGCGTAGTCTGCTCTCCAGTCCCAGCCGCTCCAGTGCGCGCGCGTTCATAGATGCGGCGTAAAACTGATACGTGTTGCGGCCGGCTTCCTTGGCGTGGTACATGGCCGCATCGGCATTCTTCAGCAAGCTATCGGCGTCGTGGCCATCGTGCGGGATTACGCCGATCCCGATGCTCGGGGTGACGAACAGTTCCTGACCGCCCAGCACCATCGGTTGCGATAGAGTATTGAGAATGCGCCTGGCCACCCTCGCCGCGTCTTCGATGTGGTTGATTTCTGTCAGCAGCACGATGAATTCGTCGCCACCGAAACGGGCGACATCGCGATTGATCTGCGGCTCGAGGTCGCGCGCGATGCAGTCGCTGTCGCGAACACTCGTCGTCAGGCGCTCCGCGACGGCTTCCAATATCCGGTCGCCGGCAGTATGACCCAGGGTGTCGTTGATGCGCTTGAAGTTATCAAGATCGAGAAACAGCACGGCCATCATCCGCCCATGCCGCCGCGCCAGCGCCTGCGTGCGTTCCAGATGTTCCACGAATGACTGGCGATTCGACAGACCGGTCAGGCTGTCGTAATAAGCCAGATAAAGGATCTTCTCCTCGGCCCGCTTGCGCGCCGTGATGTCGATCACGGTGCCTTCGTAGTACTGGAGCGTTCCGTCGGCGGCGCGTACGCACCGTACGTTTTCGGAAGTCCAGATGCGACTGCCGTCGCGGCGATAGATCTCGGCCTCGAAGTGCTCGACCTGGCCCTTCGCCGCGATCGCGCGGGCAAATTCTTCCCGCAGTCCCGGCTGCACATAGAGCTGCGCCGCGAGGTCGGTGCGCTGCGCCATGAGTTCTTCGGGACTGTCGTAACCGCAGATCCGGGCGGCCGCGCGGTTGGCGCTGATATAGCGGCCATGAGGCGAAGTCTGAAAGATCCCCTGTACGGCGTTCTCGAAAATAGTCCTGTACTTTTCTTCAGCCACCGCCAGCGAATGGGTGCGCTCCTGAACCAGTGACTCCAGATTCTCATTCAGATCGCGGAGCGCGTTTGTCGCTTCCACTTCCCGCGTTGTATCGCTTTGCACGCCGATGAAATGCGTCAGGACATGCCGGTCGTCATGCACCGGCGACAGGGTCAGTTCGTTCCAGAATGGCGTCCCGTCCTTGCGGTAGTTCCTGAGCGTGATCTTGCATTGCCGCCCTGCGCGCAAGCTGTCACCGATCGCCCCCACACTCTGGCGATCAGTATCTTCGCCCTGCAGAAACCGGCAGTTGTGGCCGATTACTTCATCCGCGCGATAGCCACTCATGTGCTCGAAGGCCGCGTTGCAGTAGATAATGGGCATGTCAGGTTGGCGGGAGTCGCTGATGCAGATACCGTTGGTGCTGGCGGCCATCGCGCGGTCGCGAATGCGCAGCTCCTCCGCCATTCTCAAGTGATTGAATGCGGTAGGGGCGCGCAGCAGATAGCGCACGCGGCAACACAGCAGGGACCAGTTGATGGGCCTGGTTACAAAATCCGTGGCGCCGGCTTTATACGCGCGATCGATGGAAGTCACATCATCCAGGCCGGTCATCACGAGAATTGGCACGTGCTCACCCCCCGGCAATGCGCGCAGGCGTCGGCATATTTCGACACCATCCAGCCGCGGCAACTCAACGTTCAGCAGCACCAGATGGGGGCGCGCGGACAGGAACAACGATAAACCAGCATCGCCATCTCCGGCTTCCTCGATCGCAATGCCGGTTTGCTCCAAGGACGCGCGCGCCAGTAGCCGGGTGGCGAGATCGTCATCGACGACCAGCACGCGCGAAGACCAGTTCGCGGGATCAGCCACGGCCGACATCAGGGGAGAAAGTTTCCGGCGCGGCCGGCGTCTATCGATCGCATTTGGAATCCAGGGCCGGCGCTTCCACTGTGGAGGTCATTATGGTGCCCGTTGCGGCCTGTGCATTACCGGCGACCGTGTCATTATCTAGCGAAGCGGCGTCGCTTCGCAGCGCGTCGACCGGTAACCAGCGTGCCTAGCTGGAGTAAGTCAGAACTTGATTTCAGGTTCAATTGCATGCAGACGAAAGCACGCTATGGCGTGACGGACGGGGCAAAATGGGCGATCGGCGCCCGGAGAAATAGGGCGGCCGGGCATCCATACTGCAACCCATTACTATCTTCTACCTAAGCGGTGGGACGAGACACAGGAACCCGATTTCACGAGGGGATCGTTAGATTGATTGGCGTTTTGTATAAGTGGTTAACGACATTTGTCATGCTGAACGAAGTGAAGCATCTGCCCTTGCCACAATGCCCTCTACAGCTCCAGCAGGGCCGCTTGGCCGACCGGCCGTCCGTCGAACTCGCTCATGGCGTCCTTGAGCACGCCCCACAGATAATCGGCCGAGGCGCTGTCGAATAACAAGTGGAAGCTCGGCGTCTCGCCGAGATCGCAGCGGATTACGATGGCGTTCATGCGTGCGAGCGAGGTCTGGGCGACGGCGCCGGACGGGAATTTGTGATGCCGCATGTCCACGGCGCACAGCTTGGCGAACATCGCGCCTGCGTATTCGCCGGTAACCATAAACCAGGCCGACGAGTCGCGCCGCGGGACGAGAAAGCAGCGCGCCGGCTGTTGCTCCGCGTGGGCCCGGTTCAGCCGCTCGCAGCGTTCGCCGATGCCGGCGAGCTCGCCGAGGATCAGGACTTCAGTGTCCGCGAGCCGCGCGATCACGGGAGCACCCGCGCCCTCGTGACACGAAGCGCGATTGTTTTCGTTGTCGATGATAAGACCCTGCGCCTCAAGCCATTCGATAGCCGCGCCGCCCTTGAAGCCGGTGCGCGGCAGCGGCGAAAGGTCCGCAAGCCCCAGATGCCGCGCGTGCGTTACTTCTTCGTCCGGCGCAATGCCGTAGTCCAGAACCACGGCGGCGTCAGCCGTGGCCTGGAAGCGCGCGCCGTCTTCAATCAGTGTGCGATAGTGAAAGCTGCGGATGGAAAAATCGGTTGGTTTTACGATCTCTGCTGACACGGCCTGAATCTCCTGATAGTTATTGTGGGTTCAGCAAGACCACGCACGAGCTTTGCCGATACGCGCGGGGTCCAGATTCCTCACGGAGTTTATCCTGAACAGAGTGAAGGGTTCCGAAAAACAACTACTACTGATTTGTCTGTCAGAGGCCGCTAGAACAACCCCACGATCTCGCCGTGCTCGTCGACATCGATGCGTTCGGCGGCGGGTACTTTGGGGAGGCCGGGCATGGTCATGATATCGCCGCAGATCACTACCAGAAACTCCGCGCCCGCCGCCAGATAAACATCCCGCACCGGCACCACGTGTCCCGAGGGCGCACCGCGCAGCAGCGGATCCGTGGAAAACGAGTACTGGGTTTGGGCGATGCACACCGGATAATGGCCGTAGCCCGTCTCCTGATACCTGGCGATCTTGTCGCGGATACGCGTATCGGCGATAACATCGCTCGCGCCGTACAGCTTGCCGGCGACCTTGTTGATTTTTGTCCACAAGGTGTCGCGATCCTCGTAAACGAAATGCAGGTCGGGCGGCACGTGCGCGATCTCGTCCACCACCTCGCGGGCGAGTTCCTCGGCGCCGGCGCCGCCGCGGCGCCAGTGATCGCAGGGTATGACCTTGACGCCGTGGTGCGCGACCTTGGTCTGGAGTGCCGCAATTTCCGTGTGCGTATCCGTGGTGAAGGCATAGAGGGCGGCCACGCACGGCAGCCCGAAGTGATTGCGAATGTTGTTGATGTGACGTTCGAGGTTGGACACACCGCGTTCCAGCGCGTGCACGTCCTCCTGCTGGAGATCTTGGGGCGCGGCGCCGCCATGGTACTTGAGCGCCCGCAGGGTCGCCACCACGACCACCAGCGACGGCGCCAGCCCCGCCTTGCGGCACTTGATGTCGATGAATTTTTCGGCGCCCAGATCCGCGCCGAAGCCGGCTTCGGTCACGACGTAGTCGGCCAGCTTGAGCGCGGTGCGGGTGGCGATCACCGAGTTACAGCCGTGCGCGATGTTGGCGAACGGCCCGCCGTGCACGAACGCGTGGGTGTTTTCCAGGGTCTGCACCAGGTTGGGTTTAAGCGCGTCCTTGAGCAGCGCCGTCATCGCGCCGTGCGCGTGAAGATCGCGCGCGTGGATCGCGCCGCCGTCGTGGTTATAGCCGACGATGATGTTGCCAAGCCGCGTCTTGAGTTCTTTGAGCGATGTCGAGAGACACAGGATGGCCATGACTTCCGACGCGGTGACGATATCGAAGCCGTCTTCGCGCGGATGGCCGTTCTTCACGGTGCCGCCCAACCCCACGATGATCTTGCGCAGCGAGCGGTCGTTGAGGTCCATCACCCGTTTCAAGGTGATGAGCCGGTAGTCGAAGTCCAGCCGGTTGCCATGCTGGATGTGATTATCGATCAGCGCCGCGAGCAGATTGTGCGCGAGGCCGATGGCGTGAAAGTCGCCGGTGAAGTGCAGGTTGATGTCCTCCATCGGCACGACCTGTGCGTAGCCGCCGCCGGCAGCACCCCCTTTCAATCCGAAACACGGCCCCAGCGACGGTTCGCGCACGCAGACGATCGCGCGCGAGCCAATGCGGTTTAGCGCATCGCCCAGGCCCACCGTGGTGGTGGTCTTGCCTTCGCCCGGTGGCGTCGGGCTGATGCCCGTGATCAGAATCAGCTTGCCGTCCTTGCGGTCCTGCAGGCTGTCGATGTAATCCAGTTTGAGCTTGGCCTTGTAATGGCCATACGGTTCCAGCGCATCTTCGTCGATGGCGAGCCGCTCGGCCGCGAGCTCCACGAGCTTGCGCTTGTGGGCCTGCCGTGCGATGTCGATGTCGGAGCTGGCGATGTCGGGCATACGTGAGCGTTATGAGGTGAATGGGCAGTGCTATTTTGCCAGTTCGAGCGCGTGGATGGCGAGCCGGATTGTTGGTAGCGCACGGCGGCGCGTAAATCGCTCGTTGGTCATACTCCAAACGGAGTAAGTCGATACTCATTCAGACTGATGGATTGCCGCAAGATCGGGTCGCAGAATTACGGTGTCGGAAACCGTGACCGCTGCTTGGCCGGCTGGGCTAGACGTTTTTGTGGACTATAGTTCACTGTTGACAGGCGGTAGGTCTCTTGTGTATGGGAGACCCCACACATGGCGATTCTGCACGAGGTACAGTAATGGCTACCAGAGCACCGGCGCGCGAGCGCACCGTCGAACACGAGCGGGTTGGCGAGGAGTATTTCGAGCAACGCAGCCTGAAGCAGGGCGCCGCCGGCTGGGTATTGCTGGTGGGGCTCGGTGTCGCTTATGTGATCTCCGGCGACTTCGCCGGCTGGAATTTCGGTCTGGGGGAGGGCGGCTGGGGCGGCATGCTGATCGCCACCTTGCTGATGGCCACCATGTACACGGCCATGGTGTTTTCGCTGGCCGAACTGTCATCGATGATCCCGACCGCGGGCGGCGGCTACGGCTTCGCGCGCCGCGCCTTCGGCCCGTGGGGCGGATTCCTGACAGGCACCGCCATTCTCATCGAGTACGCCATCGCGCCGGCGGCCATCGCGGTCTTTATTGGCTCTTACTGCGAATCCCTGTTTGGGGTCGGCGGCTGGATGATTTATCTGGGCTTCTACGCCGTGTTCGTCGGCATTCACATCTACGGCGTTGGTGAGGCGCTGAAGCTCGTGTTCATCATCACCGCCATCGCCGCGCTGGCGCTGGTGGTATTCGTGGTGGCCATGATCCCGCATTTCAGCGCGGACAAACTGTTCGACATTGCGGTGACGGACGCCGTTGGCGCCAGCGACTTCCTCCCTTTCGGCTATGTCGGCATCTGGGCGTCGATCCCTTACGCCATGTGGTTCTTTCTGGCTATAGAAGGTGTGCCGCTGGCGGCTGAGGAAACCAAAGATCCGCACAAGAACCTGCCGCGCGGACTGATCGGCGGGATGCTGGTATTGCTGTGCTTCGCGGCGTTGATCCTGACCTTAGGGCCCGGCGGATCCGGCGCCTCGATACTGATGGACGATGGCAATCCCCTGGTCACTGCCGTGGAATCCGCATACGGCGGCCGCACACGGGGGAGCCAGTTCATCAATCTGGTGGGACTGGCCGGGCTGATCGCCAGTTTTTTCTCCATTATCTTCGGTTACTCGCGGCAGATTTTCGCGCTATCGCGGGCCGGCTATCTGCCGCGATTCCTGTCCGTCACGAGCACGCGAAAATCGCCGGTGCTCGCGCTGATAATTCCGGGCGTCATCGGATTTCTGCTTTCCTTAAGCGGGCAGGGCGATCTGCTGATCCTGATCGCCGTATTCGGCGCCACCGTTTCTTATGTATTGATGATGGCCTCTCACATCAGGTTGCGGATGAAGGAGCCAGAACTCGAGCGTCCTTACCGGACACCAGGCGGCGTCGTGACCTCGGGTATCGCGCTGGCGTTAGCCTGCGTAGCGGTGGTCGCGGGCTTCCTGGTCGATCCCAGAGTGGTCATCGGCGCGGCGGTGATCTACGCGATTTTCATCGCGTACTTCGCGTTTTACAGCCGCCACCATCTGGTCGCGCAGGCGCCGGAAGAGGAGTTCGACGCCATTCGTGCGGCGGAGAGCGATCTGGCGTGAGGACAGCGCCTTTCAAGGGCTTCTTGTGTCATTTCGACCCCTTCCGCGTTGCTCAGGGCAGGCTCCGGGAGAAATCCTGCAGGCTACGGGATTGGCGACTTGGTTGCTCGGCCAGGATTTCTCGCTCCGCTCGAAATGACAGGCTTTTCAGAGTTTCTCCAGATGCATTTCTGGATTTGAACACGGGGTAAGTGCATGACGGCTTTTTCAAATACCATCGGTGACACCACGTATCGCTTTCAAAATCTAAAGACCCTGATGGCGAAAGCCAGCCCGGCGCGCTCGGGCGATGATCTTGCGGGTGTCGCGGCGGCCGACGACGCAGAGCGCGTGGCGGCGCAGATGGCGCTGGCCGAGACGCCGCTAAAAACGTTTCTGAACGAGGCTCTGGTTTCTTACGAAGACGACGAAGTCACGCGCCTGATCGTGGACGATCATGACTCACAGGCGTTCGCGCCGGTGAGTCATCTGACCGTGGGCGACTTCCGTAACTGGCTGCTTGGCGATGCGGCCACTGAACAGGCACTGACCGCGCTGGCGCCGGGCCTGACACCCGAGATGGCGGCTGCCGTGTGCAAGATCATGCGCCTGCAGGATCTGATTCTGGTCGGGCAGAAGTGCCGCGTGACCTCCAGCTTTCGCGATACGGTGGGGTTACCGGGTCGGCTCTCGACGCGCCTGCAGCCCAACCATCCCACGGACGACCCCAACGGCATTGCCGCCAGCATCCTGGACGGCCTGTTGTACGGCAACGGCGACGCGGTGATCGGCATCAATCCGGCCAGTGACAGCGTGTCCGCGGTCACCACCCTGATCCACATGCTGGACACGATTATCGATCGCTATCAGATACCCACGCAGTCCTGTCTGCTGACGCACGTGACGACCACTCTGGACGCCATGAACAACGGCGCCCCGGTGGATCTGGTGTTCCAAAGCATCGCCGGCACCGAACGCGCGAATACGAGCTTTGGCGTGACTTTGTCGATGTTAAACGAAGCGCGCGATGCGGCGCTGGCGCTCAAACGCGGTACCGTGGGTGACAACGTCATGTACTTCGAAACGGGCCAGGGTAGCGCGCTGTCGGCCGACGCTCATCACGGCGTCGATCAGCAGACCTGCGAGGCGCGCGCCTACGCCGTAGCGCGCAAGTTCAAGCCGCTGCTGGTCAATACGGTGGTGGGTTTCATCGGCCCCGAATACCTCTACAACGGCAAGCAGATTATTCGCGCGGGGCTTGAGGATCATTTTTGCGGCAAGCTTCTGGGTGTGCCGATGGGCTGCGACATCTGCTACACCAATCACGCCGAAGCGGACCAGGACGACATGGACATGTTATTGACCCTGCTGAGTGTAGCAGGGTGCAATTTCATCATGGGCATTCCGGGATCGGATGACATCATGCTCAACTATCAGACCACTTCGTTTCACGACGCCTTGTATGTGCGTCAGGTGCTGGGACTAAAACCCGCGCCGGAGTTCGAGGCGTGGTTACAGAAAACCGGCATCTTCGAGCCCGGCGAGCGTCCCCGCCTGCGCGAAAAATTGCCGCAGCCGTTCGAGCGCGCGCTGGCTCACATCGCCTGACGGGATCGTTCACATGCAAGACTCCAAAACCACGCCGGTCATAGCCAATCCGTGGCAACAATTGCGGCGCTTCACCAGCGCGCGCATCGCGCTCGGCCGCGCGGGTGTGAGTCAGCCGACGCAGCCGCACCTGGCGTTTCAGGTCGCGCACGCGCAGGCGCGCGTAGCGGTGCACCTGCCGTTCGACGGCGAAATGCTGGAGCGTACGTTGCGCGAGCGGGGGCAGGAGGTCATCCGCCTGCACAGCGCGGTGCCCGACCGGTTCACTTACCTGCAGCGGCCCGACTGGGGGCGGCGACTTGACGAGGATTCGCGCAGCCACCTCGAAGCCCGGGCCGCGAAACTTGAGGATCACATCGACGTCGTTTTCGTGATCGCCGATGGCTTGTCGGCGCTGGGTATTCACGAGCACGCCGTGGCGTTTCTGGATGCGGTGCTCGCGAAGCTCAAGCCGGAAGAATGGCGGCTGGCGCCAGTCGTTGTCGTGGAGCAGGGGAGAGTCGCGATAGGCGACGAGATCGGCGAAGTGCTGAAAGCTCAGATGGTGGTGGTGGTGATCGGCGAGCGGCCGGGTTTGAGTTCACCGGACAGCGTGGGCGTTTATTTCACTTACGGCCCGCGCGTTGGCCGCAACGATGCGGAACGCAACTGCATCTCCAACATTCGCCCGGCGGGTTTGAGCTTCGACCGCGCCGCGCACAAGCTCTGCTATCTCATGAGCGAGGCGCGCAGCCGCAAGCTTTCCGGGGTGAAGCTTAAAGATCAGGCTGAGTCATCGGAGCAGCCCTTGGAAGGCCCAACCGCCGAGCGTAATTTTCTCAGCACCGACCAGGTGGACAGCTAGTCGTAAGGTCTCTGCCGATCCCTCTGGGCAACCCGGTTTGTCTCAGAACCTTAGCTTTTCCTGGTTGCCTGTAGTTTTCACATTCCCGTCGTTATCCAGCCGCCGGCGGAAGTGCCGAGGTATTGGCCGCCGTATCGCTTCGCGGGGTGCTCGCGCTGACCGCCGACACCTTTTATGATCGCCGCATGTGTGTCTATCATGTGGCAGAACAGCGACAGGATTGGCGTACAGGCTCGGTGCCACGCGCTCACTTAGGCGACTCGTCGCAGAATCTTCAGTGGTATCCATGATTCCCGCGTCGCGAAAGCGATGACACTCACCCTCGTATTTGGCGCACTGGTCGGACTCGCGCTGGGTTTGACCGGCGGCGCCGGATCGATATTCGCCGTACCGCTGCTGATCTATGGTCTGGGGGTCGCACCGCACGAAGCGACAACCGTTTCACTGGCGGCAGTGGCGCTGACCGCTCTCGCGGGCGCCGCCGATGGCGCGCGCGCAAAATTGCTTGAACTGCGTCCCGCGCTGGTGTTCGCGGCGACCGGCGTTATCGCCGCCCCCATTGGTGTTACGTTGGGCAGGAGCGCTTCGGAGGCGGCGATCGTCACCGGCTTCTCGGTGTTGATGCTTGTCATCGCCGCCAGGATGTGGGCCGACGCCAGTGCGCGGCCCGCCGAGGCGCGCACCGTACGGGCGGGGTTGCATACGATCGCACCACCCGAAGCGGTCCGGTCTGTCGATATAGCAAGGATGGCAAACTACGCCTGAACACGCGATGCAGCGCCACCCTCGCGGCTTGCGGGCTACTGGTCGGTGTGCTGTCCGGTTTTTTCGGCGTGGGTGGCGGTTTTCTCATCGTCCCCGCGCTGTTGCTCGTCACGCAGATGAGCACCCGGCGCGCGGTGGCGACTTCGCTGCTCGTTATTGCGCTGGTCGGCGCCGCGGGGGTTGCGGCGAGCTGGTGGCAGGAGCACGCGGTGGCGTGGGAGGTGGCGGGCCTGTTCGCGCTGGGCGGACTCGTAGGCATGGGACTGGGTCGGCTGCTTGTGGCGCGGCTGGCGGGCGCGGTGCTGCAGCGCGTGTTCGCGGCATCCATGGCGATTGTGGGTGGGTTTATGCTCTTAACGCAATTCATCTGAGGAGTGACCCATCATGATTTTCCGACAACGGTTCGATGCCACCTCCAGTATGACCGCGGATTTTGAACCGCTTCCCGGCGGGCTTCCTGTGCCTCGCGACGACGGCGCCGCGAAGCACCTTACGGGGC
>JACCYU010000066.1 GCA_013696315.1 Gammaproteobacteria bacterium
CCCCATCGCCTGAGACTTGCACGATCTCGCCTTCGATGAGGTCAAGCAGCGCAGGCAGTAGCGACCCGGAACTCCGATCGTTGGTCGTAACTTCCGCCGCGATAATCTCACTACTGGCCGCATCGATAACCCACGCCATACACAAAATCCCCGTGTCGCTGTACGTGCGTGGAGCACCTCGCTTACTCGTGCGCGCATCCTCATGCCATGCGGCAAGCACCTCCTCGCTCACCCACAGCGTCAAGGTTCCGCGCTTCACCAGCGCGGCGTTATACTCGCTCCAGTTGCGAAAGCGGTAAGTATGTCGGGTAGTTTTGTGCCTCACATCTCAACAATATCAGCACCCCGCCTCCGTGACTATTCCTGCAACAAAGCCATGCAGAATAGGTGTTCACTTTCGCTCAAACGCGCCAATGTCGCAAGCTGGACCGCCGTCACCATTACCATCCTGTGGTCGAGCGGCGCCACGCTGATCATGGCTTGGCGGTGGACAGGTGCCATTGATCACCGCATCGATGGCTGGGCAGCCGGGCAACAGTGCATGGGTTAGCGTCGGACCGCCATTGCTAGCCAGCGTGGTGTCAATCATGAAGCCGAGGGCTTGCTCGGGCACGATGTCGGTCGCTCCGGGGCTAAAGCCTCCTACGTTCGCATCACCGTTTTGCCCAAACAGGTTGAAGTTGCCAGCATGAATGTAGCTAGATGCATCTCGAAAAACCTCACGCGTTTTGCGGATGGTAATGGCGTTGTCCCTAATCTCCAGTGCTTCGGAGGTGGCATTGCCCGAAATCAGGCTGCGATTTAAGGTGACGTCCGTGGCATAAAGGGCCTCAACACCGTCGCTGGAATTGCCGGTGATCGTGCTGTCGGTCAGCTCGATGAAAGTGTTGGCGCCTGACACACCCATAGAGTTGCCCGAGATTGTGCTGTTAATCACGGTAAGGTGCCCGAAAGTCGCGACAACGCCGATACTGGAATTGCCCGAGACGGTACTGTTAGTTAGATCAACAGTACCCAGGAAGCTGCTCACTCCATACCCTTTGTTGTCCGATATGGTGCTCTTATTGATAGCGAGAGTCCCTTCGTAGTTCTCCAAGCTAGCGGCGTCATCGTCGGCGAAATTGCCCGAGACGGTGCTGTTGATCAGGGTGGTGTTGCCGAAGTTGAATACTGCGCTGCCCTGATTGCTAGGGTAGCTTCCGGAGGCTATACCTCCACTTAGTGTGGTTCGCCGGAGAGTGAGATCGCCAGTTTCCCCCACGGCGAAGAGGCGAAAGTGCGGCGCGCCGCTCTTTCGCCTAACGGTACTTTCGTTGCCCGCAATGGTGATGACGCTGCGGATAACCGGCAATCCCGTACGACCATAGTTCGTGTTATTGACTGCAGTTAACGTGTTCGTGCCGCCCACTGGTAATACTATAGTGTCCGGCCCGCTGCCCCTGGCACATCCGCCAGCGGCTGTATCGGTATTGGCCGAGTTAATTGCCCTCACGAGCGTGCACGCCCCGCCGACGTTGATGATGGACGCTAACGCAGGCGCTTGGCCCACCGTAAGTACCAGCGCGATCCCCGCGAGAGACCGCTGCCAATGCCGTTGTAGCGCACGTCGCATGCGACGTGGCAAGGCCCTGAGCTTCTCGTAATGCCTATCGAACGTCGGCAACAACTTGCCTTCTTGCTGTAAGAGCTGTTGCTTTAACACGGGATGTAGCGCCGCGTGGGTCATGTGCGCTTGCAGGGCTGACAAAAAAATTGCGGTATTGAATGTTCTATTAGGTTCTTGTCGCATGGTGCTGCTCCTCTTTAAGGTCATGGTAGACACGGTAAGTGTTGCCGGCTACTGCCCATGTGCGCAATAGTTTATCGTACCCGACGGTGACGTGCTTGCCAACAACCATCTTTCATAAGCGCTCGCCACAGCGACGTCCCGAAGCGGTTCAGACACGCCGTTGGATCAAAGTAGAATCAATTAGTAAGGCTACGGCCTTTACGTCGCGCAGGAATTTCGAACACGCCGTGTCGTCCTTCTAAATGCCAGGCGAGAGCGCTCGCAAAAGCGCGTGGCCTGCCATGGCGGTTAGCCAAAAAAACCCTGAGCATCTCTCGCGGTTGGTCCGCATGCTCTTGCGCTCCGCGCGCTCAGACTCGTTCGTCCCCCAACTCGCCGTGTTTGTAGTACCGGTGCATAAGCTAGTCGGTGACCCAGGCTTTCAGAGCCTCGTCGACCATCATGCGCAGCAATTCGCACGCCAGTGCGCTGCAATGTAGCAATCCATCAACATTTGCTAAACAAATCTTCAGTGGGTTGCGCGTTTGCGCATTTATCGGTACCGTTCGACCCGGAGCGTTACCGCTGGTTGATCTTAATCCTAACAACCGCCCCGCCTGAATGATGCAACGCTCTTCAAGCTTGGAATTAAGTGTAAGACTTTTACCCTAAAGTTGTTCTTTGACGAGTGCTTACAATTGATGAGATCGGATCCGCAAGCTCTGGGCGGATATGAGTTTCAACATTTAGAGAGACTATAAAGCATGAAAAAGTCAGAAATAATATTCCTAAGCAGAACGTTTGCGGTATTGGGCCTTTTACTTTTTTCGACAGGGCCGCTATATGCAGCCTTTTTTTATGTCGGGCCGACTGGCAATGACAGCAATCCCGGGACAGAACAGCTGCCCTGGAGAACCATCGGCATGGCGAATCGGACGCTACGGCCGGGTGACACGGTCTTTATCATGAATGGCGAGTATCAGGGCGAGAGGATTGCGCCTGCGAACACAGGAACCGATGGCAACTACATTACTTACAGTGCGTATCGCAACGACACCCCCGTCATCACCGCGCCGCCTCGAGAGCCAAGCCTCGATGCTAGAATCGGGATCCTGCTGGTGGATCGTGACTATATCCGCATCATCGGCCTAACCGTGGACGGTAAAGCCCCCTTTCAAGACTCGAATATTGACAGGTGGGCGTCGCTCCGCGGGGCGGACCACAACATTATTCAAGATTGCGTGTTCAGATCCGCCAGGGGCTACCATGGCGTGTATCTGCAGGACAGTAATTTTAACGAAATCGTGGGCAATCGCATGGATCTCGTCGGTAATTACGAGAGGAACTCAGGCGAAGTCATGAACCTCAATTGCTCCGACAGCAATCTCGTTCAAGGCAACACCTTATCGCGCGGCGGACATGACCTGCTGGTGAGCAATGGAAATATGAACGTCTTAAGAGAAAATGTCTTGAACAATCGATGGGGCCCCAACCAAGGTTATCGGGCGGTGTCGCTGACCTCTAACCACCGGTTCTGTGATAGGGCGATAGGGTATAACCTTTTCGAACGCAACATCATTATGAACGTACTGGTGGCATTCGACCTACGGCAAAGTGTCGCCTCGAAGGCGGAAGGCACAGGGCAGATCGTGCGTAACAACATTCTTACCAATAATCTTGACAATGCGATCAGCAGTGCTATCAGACCACCGATAATCCAGGAGTCCCGCCTTGCTAGGATATATAACAATACCCTTTATAAGAGTGGCAGCCTGTGGCGAATACAAGACTTCGGCAATTCCGGTCCGGCAGACCATAACGAATTTAAGAATAACGCGGTAATTGTAGGCGCGGAAACTGACAACTATGTCTTTATTAGCTTTCGAAATGCAAATCGGACACCGTTAGAAGACAATACTTTCATTGCGAATACCTTTGGTCAAACTGCAGGAGATCACCGCTTTATGATCGAGGGCATCGGAGCAGTAAG
>JACCYU010000067.1 GCA_013696315.1 Gammaproteobacteria bacterium
TGTTCACCGTTACCACCGAAGCTTGGCGAACCGCGCTGGCCGAGCGGCGCTATAAGCTCGTGTTCAAGTTGCATCCTAGTTGCAAACAGGCCTATCCGGAGTTGCAAGCAGCGGTCGCGCGTGAGGCGGGCCTCATATTCGCGAACGGCAACAGTACGGAAGAGCTGATCCGCCGCGCGCTCGGCGTGATCACCGTCAACAGCACCGTCGGCGTCGAATCGCTGCTGCTCGACCGGCCGGTGCTGAGCCTAGGGCAAGCGTGTTACGGCATCCCCGGTGTGACCAGCACGGCCAGAAGTGTCGAGGGTATCTCGAAGTGGCTGGATTCGCTCGTGACCGGAAAACTGCCGGCCGCGACACATCGTGAGGCATTCCTACAATACTTGGCCAACGAATACTGTATTCCCGAACACCACAAGGCACCCAGTCAGGCTCATTTCTCAGCGATCGCGCGGCGCTTGAGCGATGCGTCCAGGCTGGTGCCGATCAGTGAGACTTTGGGGAGTGAGACGGCAGCGCAAAATGAAGAGGAATCAGAGTTTGCGGCAGCTTGATCCTCCGCCCGCGCGGGTCTGCCTGTTGCGCTTGTCCGCGCTGGGCGATGTCACCCATGTATTGCCGATCATCCACACGCTGCGCAAGGCGCGGCCGCAGGCCGAGCTTAGCTGGATCATCGGCAAGCGCGAAGCCGGGCTCGTGGCGGGCCTCCGTGGCGTCGAGCTGCTCATCTTGGACAAATCGGCAGGGATCGCCGGTTACCGGGCCTTGGCGGATCGCCTGCGTGGTCGCAGCTTCGACGTGCTACTGCTGATGCAGGTGTCCATGCGGGCGCATCTCGTCAGCCTGCTGGTCAAGGCGCCTGTGCGGATTGGTCTCGATCCGGCGCGTTCGCGGGATCTTCATCGCTTGTTCGTCAACCGGCGCATCCCCTTCGTAGACCGCCAGCATGTACTCGACGGCCATTTCGGATTCCTTGAGCAGCTGGGCATCAGCGAGCGGGTCATGGACTGGTCGGTGCCGATTCCGGAAGCGGATCGGCGCGGCACAGCAGTTGCCAGGTCATGCGCCGACGTTGATGATCAGTCAGGCGGCGAGCACAACAGTCCGCAATTGGTTTGCAGAG
This sequence comes from Gammaproteobacteria bacterium, assembly GCA_013696315.1. NCBI lineage: Bacteria > Pseudomonadati > Pseudomonadota > Gammaproteobacteria > Gammaproteobacteria bacterium. The sequence continues at coordinate 1,124 of JACCYU010000067.1, forward strand.
GATTACGCCGCCATCGCGGACCAAGCCTTTCAGCGCTACGGCATGCGCGTGCTGCTATGCGGCGGACCCGATCCGCTCGAAAAGGAACTGGGCGCGGAGATCGAGAAGCATGCAAAAATCTTCCGGCCGCTGAACCTGATCGGCAAAGATACGGTCAAGCGGCTGCTGGCCTTGATGGAACGCAGCACGGTCCTGCTCAGCCCGGATTCCGGTCCGGTTCATATGGCCGCCATCACGGACACGCCCGTGATTGGTCTGTATGCGGTCTCTAACTCGCGGCGTTGCGGGCCCTACAAGAGCCTCGCGTACTGCGCCGACGCGCATGAACAGGCTTCCTGCCGGTATCTAGGCCATACGCCGCAGGTCTTGCGCTGGGGACAGCGAGTGGAACATCCGGGCGCCATGCGCTGCGTCACTCGTGAGCTGGTCGAGGGCCGGCTGGACGCGGTGATGCGTGATGCCGCTGATAGAAGCCGGCAGTGCTTAAGTTCAAGCCGGCCCGGCGGGAGCATTATAAGTGAATCAGCGTGAACGGCGACTGCAAGTAGGCGCAAAGGGGGGGGTGCCCAGTGCTAATGAGGGGATACGCGTGACAACGATCAGCCGAGTTTTTGCCAATATTCTTTCGGATAAGCTGCCGGAAACGAGAGACTTCTACACCGGATTGCTTGGGTTCCAGGTCGCTTACGATAGCGACTGGTTCATCTACCTATGGGCGCCACAGTCAAACTTAAATGAACTTTGGAATATGGCGGCGTGATCACGAGCTGGTGCCCACTGAATACCAGACCATACCGCAAGGCATCATACTCATCTTTGTCGTTGACGATTGTGACGCCGTTTATACGAGGGCGGTGGAAAAACAAATCGCGATCATCAGACCGCCAAAGGATCTTTTTTATGGGCAGCGCAGCTTTCTCGCGCGTGACCCCAACGGCGTGCTAATCGACGTATCCACGCCGGCACGAGCTTCACGAGAATTCTTAGACTCGCATAGACATAACCCCATTGGGGTGGGGGCGTAGGAGATGTACTCGCGCGTTTAGGGGCAACGGCGCGCTTGGTATCCGAGAGATATGCGAAGCGCACTATTACGGGTGCTTTCGTCCTTGACCATGATGGATGTAACATCCAAGCGGTGTGTCACCAGCCCGAGTGATGATTCGTGAGCGCGAAATAATGAATACTCGCCGTAGGCATGTTCTGTCGCCGTGAAGGCCGTGCAACGTGCGGACGGACAGTGTCCCTGAGACCTCGAAATCAAGCAGAATAGTGCGCGTGCCCAACCAGATATGGAGAGAGAGATCCGTTCTGTGCATGCTTGGCTAACACACCATCGAGTCCGCGAAAAGCATTTTTAGCAGCTAGCCTGATGCAAGACAGGCGCGTGAATGTATTTTGATTGGTGCTTGCATGTTAGTTAGCTTTATTCAGTCGCGGGCGCAATCGTGTGCGATCAAATCGAAGGCAGCACGCATGTTGGCGGTCTAGGTTGCACCGATGGGGGCGAGTTTCGCCATTCGCAGCAGGTTATAGCGTGCCGCAGTCGCGCTGCACTGCAAGAGCGGAGTTGAGCCTCGCCGCTATGACCTGTCTCTCTAGCCGCGTCAAGTCCGCTTAATTTAGACAGTAGGGGAGATGTGCTTACCGGTTGAGACGTGCCGTCCGAATAATGACTAGGCCACGCTTGGCCCAGGCCGGCGGCCACATCGTACGAAAAGTGCATTAGTTTATCCATAAGCCGCGCGGCGGTAGATATCCTGGCCCTCTTCGCTGACTTCGGCGCGTTGGTTCAGGAATGCCTCGGCCTGTTCTTCGCCGTAAGCCATCATTCCGTGTATGAAGGCGGGGTCCCGATCTAGCTTCGACTCGACATCAAGTTGGCGCAGCATCTCGATCCATTTTATTTGCACGGGTTTGTGTTTCGTACGCGCAAGGGCGCCTTCCTTAACCCATCTGTTCATCTTTTCTATGAAGTCTACTTCCTGATGGAGCGAGAGGTTTCCGGCCATTTCATTGCGTCTGTCGGTTATCTCCGGCACCGACCGCGGCTCTGTTTTGCGTGTTCGCGGATTTATCCCGATCACCCATATTTCATCGGGCCTTTCACTGGGAAGCTCGCGCACGGGTGGATTCTGGGAAAACAAACCATCCCAATATAAACGCCCGTCGACCTGAGCCGCTTTGAACAAGGTCGGGATTGCGGCCGAAGCGAGGATCATGTCCACGGTGATCTTGTCCCTGCGGCTGCTGAACGCCTTGAATTCGCCACTCAAGACGTCGGCAGCACCTATCAGGAGCAGCGGACTATCGGACATTACGAGCTTGTCTAGCCGTTCGAAATCGACATGCTCCTCCAGCATGCTCCTGAATTGATCGAGCCCCCGGGTCGGTAAAAACTGGGGGCTGACCAGGGGCGCGCCGCCGATATACGCGAAGAAGCGGGTTGTCTGCATGAGCCACTTGTTGAGAAAGTTGTCCCAGGGCGAGTGAGTAGAATTGGCTCTCCAGAAAGAATCCAGCAGCGAGAGGGCTTTATCGATGTCGTACGTCAACAATCCGTACCACGCAAGCAGGGCGCAAATTGCTCCGCCGGACGTGCCGCTCAAAGCGACTATCTCAAAGTTGTGTTTTCCTTCCGCCTTTTCTGTCAGCAGTTTTTTCAACACGCCTGCTGTAAACGCGGTATGGCTTCCGCCACCCTGACACGCAATCGCAACCCGTGTAGATCCGTCTTTGCTGGCCATAAAAACCTCCATGCATTGAGGCGCCCCGCGTGACTCACAACGTCAGTTGGCGCGCGATACCGGTTTAGTGATCGCTATGCTGCACCGTGTCATAGCAAGATCGTCCCTGTCAAGGCGAGCGGAGCGTGCGTGTGGCGTCCAGCAAATAACCTGCCTATTTCTGAACCGTCGTTCCGGCCAGGGATTGACTCTGCTTCTCAAATATCTCGGTATCTAGCTTCCAGCGGTACGCGCCTTGACGCTGGTATCGTCAACTGAGCGATGTCCGCAACGACAACCACAGTCGTTGAACTCAGAGCCCCCGGCAAAGCCGGGGGCTCTAACTCGCTGCGTCACGCCGTGGAATATGCGCCTTTCTTGGCGGATGATTCAGGCGCCGCGTGCTCCTGATTGCCGCCGACGCCCTCGGCGATGCGGTCGCCCAGATTTTGGTCGACGTTGCGCCAGTACTCGATGGCGCGGGCCAGCACTGGCGGAGACACGCCGTCCTTGAGATGACCTACGATGTTGGACACGAGCCGCGCGCGCGCGGCGTCGTCCAGCACCTCACGAACCATCGTGCCGGCCTGACCCCAGTCGTCGTCCTCCTCGCGGAGCGTATATGCGGTGCGCACCATCTCTCCGTCGGCGTACCAATGCCCACCGTCGTCGGTGCGGATCGGATCAGCCTCTGGGCCACCGTAGGAGTTCGGCGCGTACACCGGGTCTGAGACGTTCTGCACCCGCATCGCGCCGTCCTTGGAATAGCTGTGGACGGGCACCTTCGGCGCGTTGACCGGAATCTGCTTGTAGTTCACACCTAGCCGGGCGCGGTGCGCGTCGGCGTAGGAGAAGCCGCGGGCCAGCAGCATCTTGTCCGGTGACAGACCCGTGCCGGGCACGATGTTGTTCGGCTCGAATGCCGCCTGCTCTATCTCGGTATGGTAGTCGGTGACGTTACGGTTCAAGGTCAGCTTGCCGACCTCGATGAGCGGATAGTCGCCGTGCGGCCAGACTTTGGTCAGGTCGAACGGGTTGAAGCGGTAGGTCTTGGCGTCCTCAAACGGCATCACCTGCATCTTCAAGGTCCAGCTTGGGTGGTCGCCGCGCTCGATGGCGTCGTACAGGTCGCGCTGGTGATAATCGCCGTCAGAGCCGGCCAGCTTGTCACCCTCTTCCTGGGTAAGGAACTCGATGCCCTGGTCGGACTTGAAGTGATACTTCACCCAATACCGCTCACCTTGCGCGTTGATCCACATGTAGGTGTGGCTGGAATAACCGTTCATGTGCCGCCAGGATTTGGGGATGCCCCGGTCGCCCATCAGCCACGTGACCTGGTGCACCGACTCCGGCGAGAGTGTCCAGAAGTCCCACTGCATGTCATGGTCGCGCAGATTATTGTTGGCGCGACGCTTCTGCGAGCGGATGAAGTGCTGAAACTTCATCGGGTCGCGGATGAAGAACACTGGCGTGTTGTTGCCGACGATGTCGAGGTTGCCCTCGGAAGTATAGAACTTCATCGAGAAGCCGCGGGGGTCACGCCACGTATCGGGACTGCCCCGCTCGCCCGCGACCGTGGAGAACCGGATCAGCACGTCGGTTTCGGCACCCGGCTGGAACACCGCGGCCCGCGTGTGGGCGCTGACATCGTTGGTGACCTGGAACGTGCCGAACGCGCCACCGCCCTTCGCGTGCGGCTGGCGCTCGGGGATCCGCTCCCTGTTGAAGTTCGCCATCTGCTCGATGAGATAGTGGTCCTGCAACAGAATCGGGCCGTTCGGACCGATCGTGAGCGAGTGCTCGTCGCTCGCTACCGGGATGCCGGCGTCGGTCGTGGTGGGTTTGCGACTCATATCATTCATAAGTTATGCCTCGTCGTCGTGGTGAAAGTAGTGAGTTGAACGCGTTCCGGCGCGGTCGCATCGACAGCGTCGGGGCTGGCGATCTGCCAGATTTCGGACCTTAAGGACCGGCCCGGCAGCGCGGACAGTGGCCCCAGAACACGACCTCGGCCTCGTCGACGTCGAATCCATAAGCATCACTGGGTGTCAGGCAAGGCGGCGCGCCGATTGCGCAGTCCACATCTTCGGTGCGGCCGCAGATGCGGCAGATCAGATGGTGGTGATTGTCGCCAGCGCGGCACTCATACCGCGCCGGGTGACCGTCGGGTTCTATTCGCCGTACCAGGCCTGCACCGGTAAACGCTGCGAGCACGTCGTACACCGCTTGTGTGGATACCGAACCCAGACGCCGGCGCACCCCGGAACTGATGTAATCCACGGTGGCGTGGGGATGTCTGGAAAGCCACATCAACACGGCCGCTCGCGGTGCGGTCACCCGAAGTCCCACGTTTCGCAATGCGTCTCGCGCGGTGGCGAGCGTGTGGCCGCGTTCGGCATTCATTATCGGGGTGGCGTTAACCGAAGTCATGACGCCGCAGTTTCGGCGCTTTTCTGGAATGAGTCAAGTATTCGTGGCGCCGGCATCCGCGATCTTTCTACCGACTTTCAGCGCGATTTAAATGGAAGGCCGGACGTGCCGTGATGCCTGCCAGAGTTGATGGCGGCGCATCAGGACTTTTTCCCGAACACGCTGCGCTAACGTGCCTTCGCGTTGACGCGCAACGGGGTTACGCGTTAAGTTAAAATTGAACGCCGTCATAGCGTTGTCCCGACCATAATCCATTATTCACAGGTGTCGCATGGAATCATCGTCTTTAGGCAGTCCGAATCATTCGCAAGAACACGGGCCCGCATGGGCGAGCGTGGTGGGGGTGGTGGCGATTGTGCTGGGCGTTTTTCTGACGGCATCGCACGGTAACGAGTGGATGAAATGGTCGGTTATGACTGCGTCCACGCCGGCCGGTGACCAAGTGCCCGCGGCCGATTGCCCGCCGGATGAGCTTGTGGAGGAAGGTCTGTCGCAGGCCGAGTGCGAACAAATGGTCGCCAACGTCCGGAATCTGGTGCTATCCGCGCCGGACTGGTTTGCGGGCTTCCAGACAATCCTGTCCATCGCGGGCACCATCTTCGCCTTGGCGTCAATAATCGTCGGTGCGGCGCTGGTCAATTACCGCGGCTGGGCACCGACTGCTGCGATACTCACCTTCGGCGCGCTGGCGGCCATCGATGTGATCAGCTTTCTCGGCACAGTCAACGCCGGCCCGATGTTGAGAGGCCTTTATCTACAGAATTTTCTGCTATGGTTTTTCATCCATCTCATGATGACGGTCGGCGTTATCGCGAGTCGCCACGCGCGAGGCGTCTCGACAGCTAGCCATCCTTAAAGCGAATCCAGTAGAACAGAGCGCGTCATGCAAAAACAAGGTTACAGTTCCTCCGCCGTGATCATGCACTGGTTGCTGGCCGTTTCCATCTTCTTCCTGTTCATATCAAGCTGGTGGATGCTGGCGCTGCCGTTGCCGTCCGATGCGTTAACCTATCGGGAATTTCCGTTTCAGCTGCACAAGAACCTGGGGTTGACTCTGCTGGTGCTGCTGGCTCTTCTGCTTTATGTCCGCTTCAGGCACCGCCCTGCCCCGGAAGCCACCCAGGCGATGCGGCCGTGGATGCGCATGCTCGCCATCGTCGATCATGTGATTCTTTATGGCCTGATCACAGCGATCTGCCTGAGCGGGTATCTGTCATCGGCCTACAGCGGCTGGGACACCGAACTCTGGTGGCTGGTCGAGATCCCGAATTGGGGTTACGAAGAAAACGAAGAACTCAACATGTTCTATTCGGATGTGCATCTGTGGACGTGCTGGGCGCTGCTCGGTGTCGTGGCGGCGCACATCAGCGGCGCGCTATATCATGCATTCCGCAACGACGGAGTCGTGCGGCGGATGCTGCGCCTGTGAAAGATTCGGTTCGCATGCCTTAAGCCTTTCTTTCCCCGCGCATCACCTCACAGAGTCCACAGGCTGAGGAAAATCAGTGTTTTCAAATCTAAAGTAATGCATACAACAGCGATGCCATAAACGAAGTTTTCGCAAATACTCTTTACCTAAACCCCGTGCGCGGACGACCTCGTTATAGCAGTCGGCCTCAAGTGCCCAGTAAGTCGGCGGCTCGTCAGCGCCAATCTCATGATCTTCTTTACACCATTTTCTGTAGCTTTCTTCCGCATGATCTTCCGTACGAATCCGCGCTACTAACTCGTTATAACGCCTGTATAGAAATTCATGATTGCGAGCGTGATGAGAGAAGAAGAACACCAAATCGATCGCGGCTAACACTGCCGAGAGCGCCGCGAGGTATGGGCGTGCTCCACTCGCTAGCTCGGATACACCGGCGGAACCAAGACCAGCACTGAAAACATTGTGAGCTTATGTAAACGATCATAAAAGGCACGTCTGCGCTGGTGATAGCGCATAGACTTTTCGATCTCGAAATCGAGGCGTGTTATTTTATCGGCAATTTCTGTGGAGGGTCTGTCGGCACAGGAATCGGTATTGGATAAGGCGCTGGACGCTTGCCCGGCACCTGCGTCTTGCCCGGTAGCGGCGGATGGTCCTGGCCCGGTGGAATGCTCATCAGTAGGAATTTCTGCCATAACGGCATGTCTGTCAGCCACATTCATTTACCGACCCTCAATATACTTTCCCAATTAGCTTATATAAAGGGGACAACTGGGAATTATAATGCGCGTCGCCCCCTCGAATTTGTTGGACACCGCGCGTACGAATCATCGAACATGTTCGCATAGCGGCGTTATAGAATCGCTGCGTGAAAGTTTCCGAGGAGATCAGCGCACTCCAAAAAGACGGCTGGAAGCTGGTTGCCACGAAAGGGAGCCACCGTCAATTCAAGCATGCCGTGAAGCGAGGCCGAGTAACAGTCTCCAGCAAACCTAGCGACGATCTGGCGCCCGGCACGTTGAACAGCATCTACAAACGGGCTGGCTGGAAGCAGTGAGGGTGCCATGCGCTATGCGATCGTAATCGAGAAAGCAGAGGCAAACTATTCGGCCTACGTGCCCGATCTGCCTGGCTGCGTCGTTACGGGGCAAACCGCTGAAGAAGCGGAACGGCAGATTCCGGAGGCCATCGTGTTTCACCTCGATGGTATGCGGCAGGATGGTCTGCCTATTCCCAATCCGCGGAGCCAGGTCGAATATGTCGAAGTCGGTTGATGCGGCATCGCCGCCGATGCTTATTGCGCTTTACGGAGTTCCGCGGGTAGCATTTCGCAATCCTGGCATTTGCGAAATGACCCATTCGGGAGATAACGATATGTCGTCCGAAACTAAACGTTCAGACATCGACAACCGCGACCGCCTGATCGCCGAAGCCCGACGCCATCAGGACGAACGGGCCAGGACTTATCGCGAACAGGCGCTCAAGCTGTTTCCCTGGATTTGCGGACGTTGCGGGCGCGAGTTCAGTGGCAAGCGTCTGCGCGAGCTGACGGTCCATCACAAGGACCACAACCACGACAACAATCCCGCAGACGGCAGCAACTGGGAGTTGTTGTGCCTTTACTGTCACGATAACGAGCACGGACGGCAGGCGGTGGCTGACGCATCCGGAAAGATTACGGCCCGCGGACGGCACGAGACATCCGCAACCCACAAGCCGTTCGCCGCTCTTGAGACGTTGCTGAAGAGCAAAACATAGCGGTTACGATCATCGCCGGCGTTGCGCGCATACAAACGAATGCGTCGCGACAACGCCGAGCGCGTCAACAAGCAAAGTCCATCACCTCATGAACATCGAAAAGATCAAGGTGCGTGTCACCGAAAGCGGTCAACTCATGGAAGTCACGGTGCTGAGCAAGCGCACCGAACGCATCCAGATTGTTCTCGGCGAAGGCGTCCACAGCGTCCGCTGCGATCTGTCGCCGGATCGTCTTGGCCGGGCGTACGTCGGTAGCGTGAGAGGCCGCGAGATTGTCTACGAGCGCAGTCGCGACGACGTCCAGGCCGATATCGATAGGGTCGATCCCGACCTGCGCAAGTACAAACGACGTGATCGCAATGCATAGTGACCTCGGGCCGTTCGCGACGGCATCGTCTCTTACCGAGGTTCGTAAGCTCACCGGATTCTTCGAGACGATGACCGCCGACAACAACATCTATCTCGGCTAGCCCGCGCCGAGACGGTTTGGCGATTTCTATATTCGTGCGCGAAACGCGAGAGAATCGCCTATTACTGGGTACTGAAGCTGCCCATCAATGCCTTGGTGGTGCTCGTCTTAGCTGCCGGAGATCTTAAGTATCTCCGAGCGGAATTAGGTAGCGCACCAAGGCCGGGGTGCCCAAGGGCTCGACACAGGCTCAACGACCGAGGACGAGATCATGCGCGCGGCGGCGCTGACCCTCATTCTTGACTCAACAAAAATAGTCGCTCCGCTATTCGCGACACAGCCTGCGTGCTAATGAATCGCTGCCTTATGACTATCTAAACTCGCCGCACAAACGGCAACGGCTGCTATCCATCAAAGCAACCACGTCCTGTAATGATTGTTCGAGCGTTAGCTACCCACTCGAACGGAATACCTCCTGCAAAGGCTGCTTCCTGCGTAACACCGCACTGCTCCTCGCACACCCAATCGATCCATCGTGCGAGTGCCTGGAAGCGATTTGCGGCACGTTCTTTGAGTCCCGGCACAATAGACTGTTGATGGTCGTAGAGGTCGGTGTTTCGCCGCACGTCCTTGGTGATTGCTTCTAGGCGCGGCAGCCAGGCGCCGGCGATCGGGCACTCCATGCAGTGTGATAGCCCCTGAGGGTCGAGATCCGGCGCATGCCAGTGGAAGATTCCCTCGACACGTGCCACCTTGCGTACCCAGCGCATGCCTGCGGGAAAGCAGGGTGACGTTCTCAGCACGAGTACCCCGCGGCCCGCGCGCCCAAGCCGATCGGGCTCAGCACAGAGGGCGAGAAAAGTCTCAAAGTTCTCGACGGTCAAGATCCAGTCGCATTGGATACTTGAGATCGCCGCCTGCGAGAGAACGAGAAAACCCCCCGACGGAACGACAAGTGAGCTCGTGTTGATATCGGCCGGCGCGTCTCCGGCCGGCGCGAGCGCAAGCAGCGCGCGGTGGGCTGTAATCGCCTCGGCGCCGGCCTTCTCATCGGTCTGAAAGCCGGCGAGATCACTCCTTCCGCGCGCCCATGAAGGTATGCCGACCTCGGGGTCGATACCCTCGCCACGAAGCCAGTACCGTAGTATCTGGCGATCTACGGTCGCGAACGCGATCGATCGGCCGCCAACGACCTCACCAGTTTCGGCTTCGCGATGCAGTCGCCGGTAAATACCCCGATAGGGTTTTATAACGCGCGGGGCGGCATCGTCCACGCGGGCGATCTCGCAGGCCGCCTCGATCATCTCGCGACGCTTTTCAGTCATGCTGTCATCCGTGCCCTAGCGCGCGCACGAAGCGCATCGGCGCGGGCGCGCACCAGAAAGATCCTGCAGCACGATCGGCTCGCGTGCGACCCCCTGCGGGAGCGGCGGTGACACCCGAACCTCGAACTGTTCAAAGAATCTCTTCCGCCCACCTACGGGGCGGTCCGTGAAGGCGAGCTGTGCAACCTCGTGTACCCAGGCGCGGAGCGTCGGGGTAATCTCTCCGCCTTGCGCGCGCTTCAGTTGCTCGCAGTAGAAATCAACAGCTGACACGTCCGGCGCCTCCTCGCAGCGCCGAGCCTCGCGAACAACAGTCTGCAGGAACTCATGAACCCAATCCTGTGAGCGCCACTGGCGCGCTTTGTCGCAACGAAGCCAATCTCGCGCTTCCCGCTCGAGATCGCCGGAGTTGATGCGAGCCTCGGACTTATCCCGTTCTACCGGGCGTCTCGCAAGTTCCAGGGCACGCTGCCGGCGGCGCACGTGCCGCTGAATCTCGGCCCAGACGGGCTCGAGGATCGGATCGGAGAAGTCTGGTCGCCCACCCAGCAGAATCGGCCTTGCACGGTGGAGAATCCCGAGATCAGCGGCGGTTGTCTCCGCGCTGGGTACGCGCGGACGCGAGGGCTGCTTGCGTAGCCACTGGAGAAAGCGGAGGTTTCGCCTCGTCTGGGCCTGACGCTCGCGAACCCGATTGATATAGCGCTCAAGCTCGCTGATCAGACGGGTGAGCTCCACGCTGTGGCGCCCAAAGCGTGAAGCGAGCTTGGTCGCGAACACGGCCACGAAG
>JACCYU010000068.1 GCA_013696315.1 Gammaproteobacteria bacterium
CCCTACAGGCCACCGACCTCGACGGGAAGTTCGACTTCCAGGTCACCGTCAGCGGCGGCGGGATCTCCGGCCAGGCCGGGGCGGTGCGACACGGTATCACCCGCGCACTCATCGCCTACGACGAAGGTCTCAAGGGTGTCCTACGGCGCGCCGGTCTTGTGACCCGAGACGCCCGCCAGGTCGAACGCAAGAAGGTCGGGCTGCACAAGGCTCGGAAGCGGCCGCAGTACTCCAAGCGATAAGGCCTGCCGGGACGCCGCGTGCGCGCCTATCCCGGCCGCCGCCCGTGAGAAACTTGGGGGATCGTCTAGCGGTAGGACTACGGACTCTGACTCCGTCAACCCTGGTTCGAATCCAGGTCCCCCAGCCAAATCTCAGATTTCGCCGAATTGGCCGTCTTCCCCGCCTCACGGCGGCCGACGATCGCGGTGGTTTTCGCCAACAAATCAAACGGTTGCCGGAAGGTGGCGACCACTTCGCCGTGCTCCCAGGTGCAGTTCGATAGTACAAAGTTGAGCAGGCGGCGTTTTTGGCGCGGTTCCTGGCGCTCGAACAGGCGTTGGGCGTTCTGCGCGAGTTCGAGAATCTCGATGCCCTCGTCCATGTAGGACTGCTCGACGGACTCGTACCGCTCGATCTCGCCCAAGTAGCGGTTCTGCTCCGCGCGCCACTCGGCAGACATCTTGTCGAAGAAGGGGGTGTCCACACGCCCGTCGAGCTTGTCGAGATACATGGCGTTGATGCGGTCACCGAGCCGCTTGTGTTCGGCTTGGAGCCGCCGGATCGCCTCTTCGTGCTCGCGCCGTTCATCGGCATGGCTGGCGTGCAGCGCTTCGCGCACCCAGGCCAGCACCTCGTCGTCGAACTGGAGCCGGCCGAGCAGCGCGGTGAATTGGCTCTCTAGCACCTCCTCGCGCACATAGCGGCGGCGGCAGGTGACCGGGTTGCTTCTGACACTTATCGGGGTAGCCGGTGCAATGGTAATAGACGTAACGCTGCTTCTTGATCTCGCCGACGACGGAGCAGCCGCATTTGGCGCAGGCAATCAGGCCTGAGAAGGCGAAGTCGTGCGTCATGCGGTGGTGCTTCTTGGCGAAGCGGCCGTCCATCACGCCCTGCACCCGCTCCCACAATTCGACCGAGACGAGCGCCTCGTGCTTGCCCTGGATCAGCTTGCCGTTCCACTCGAACTGGCCGGTATAGAGCCGATTGCGCAGGATCGAATGCACCGTGCTCACCGGCACCTTGACGCCGCTCTTGCGGTAGACGAGGCCCGCATCCCGCGCCTTGCGCGCCGCTTCTTGGAGCGAATATTGGCCGGTCGCGTACCACTCGAACAGCTTCGACACGATCGGCGCGACATCGGGGTCGGTGGCGATGATCCTCTTTCCGTCCGGGCCGGCGACATTGCGATAGCCGAGCGGCGTCTTGGTCGGCCAGATGCCTTGCTCGGCCTTCTCCTGGAGGCCCTTGCGCGCTTCCTCTGACAGGTTGTCGATGTAGTTCTTCGCCATCAGCACCTTGATGCCGTGCATGAACTTTTCCGAGGAGCGCGACTTGCGCGACAGCACCGCGCCCTCCTTGGGGAAGTGGATTTCGACCTCCAGCTCGTCCACCGTCACCCAGTCCTTGAGGTTGCGGTAGAGGCGGTCCGTTTTCTCGACGAGCAGCACCCGGATCGCCGGGTGCGCTTTCAAATAGGCGACCATCTCGCCGAACGCGGCGCGGCCGGTCTGTTTGGCCGTCTCCACATCCAGGTACTCCTGCACGATCGTGAAGCCCTGCGCCGCCGCATACTCCTTCAGGAGCTTCAGCTGCGCGGGGATCGAGAAGCCCTCCTTCTCCTTCTCCTGCTCCTTTGAGGAGACGCGCGCATAGATCACCGCCTGCTTGCGGGTATCGGAACTTGCGGTGGGTTTCAACGCCTTAGCCATAGTGTTTAGTGTAACCTAAACAAACTCCGATCGCAAGCGGCGGATGCGCCAAGACATTGCGCTCCTTGCCCGCGCGGATCAAGCCGGGAACGCCCAATATCCAGCCTTCCACCTGCGCGTGCGAGCGCTCGGGGCGGCGTCAGGTCGGTATCGAGCAGGCTGCCATCGCGGGCACGGAGGGTCGGTCCAGCCGCCCGGGTAGCAGGGCGAGGGGCCGCAGACGTCGGTCACTGCGCCGGCCGGCGCGAGGAAATCGGACATCTGCTGCTCTGGATCGCCGGGATGTTCCAGAGCGCATCGACAGTCCGGCCAGCGTCCGGGGTCGAGCATCGGCGTGTGCCTCACGGCCGCGGGCCTCGATGTCGGCTGCCCATTTGGTCACATGGTGGTCGCCGAAGGCGACGTTCATCAGCACCTTATGTTCAGGCGTGTTCGGCAGCGGGTCATCGGTCATCCCGTGGGCGTAGCCGTTTGCCTCGACACAGTCCCAGAGCATCTGGATCAGCGACAGCGGCAGCGACCGAGCCAGCTCGTTCGGGTAGGCCGGATCAGAGGAAGTTCGCGAACCCGTCGAAGTCAACCGACGCGGCAGCAGGCGGCAGCAGGTAGTGTCTCTCAGTTTGGAAAGGTCAAAAGCGATATAAGGACTGGCATGCTTATACGGAATTCTTCTAACAGGCCAGGCGGGAGCCGCCGATAAGGGATATCGGAAAAACTTTCAACTGAAACAGGGACAACTCCTACCGATCAAGCGAGGGACACGTTCTCTTCACACCCGCCATGGTACTTTACTAACTCTTTGAAATCATGGGCGGAGTTGTTAGGAAATACACGATAAGTATAGAACTTGCCTGTATGAGGGCCTTGACAGCAGACGGAGAACCTTCCTATAGTTCACAGATCTTTTATATGTCGGGCCAGGCACGCCCTTGAACGACGAGCATAAGCGTAAGGATTCATGGTATGTCTACATTACTGTCAGTGTCAAGGACATATTTCACAAAATAGCTGTGAGCTATGTCACTTGCATATGGTAATTCAAGCCCGTTTACTATAACACACTGCCTTGAGGATCACCTCAGAGAATGCAAGAACTAAGGAACCTCTGAACAAGTAACCAAGAATGGTTGGGGAGTGCGCATACGAATCGATTTCAGGCGGAAAAGCAGCCGTGAGGTCTGTTTTTCATCGTTCACGGGGCCATTTTCGCCCCGTTTGG
>JACCYU010000069.1 GCA_013696315.1 Gammaproteobacteria bacterium
GACTCCGCTGTATCGCGCGACGGGTTGCCGCAGTCGTGCGGGCGCTGCCGTGTAAAACCTGACCCATTGCTCATCTCTCCAGATATGACGATCCAATGTACCACTACACTGCGGGACTAAACAACTAGTCCCCGGACTCTTTTGTTACTTATCTCCCCGGCCGCTCACAAAAACTCCTGGATCGCTTCTGGCGGGCACTGCGAACGTCCCTTTGCGACTGACCGCGATTCTCGATCGCCGAAACAGCTTCAGCGCCATCTCGGCCATGGCAGCGACGACGGCTATACCATTCAGCACGACGGCACCTTGAACCGTGAAGTTTTGTTCCCGCGCGAAGAGTAACATCGGCAGACCACCGGCCGGAATGACGACCTCGGCCCCTTCTTCGACTAGCAAGAGCACTTCCCGGCAGAACGCTTCCCTGACCCGCTGGTAGACATCTTCCTCCTCGAAGGCCTGCAAGTACGTGGATACTTGCGTGTCGATCGCCCGCACACCGGTTGCGCGCTGGCTCAGCCCGAGGCGAGTGATTTGATCGCGATGCCAAGGAATGAAAATGGGGTTGATCGTCACCAGGCCGAACGTGCGACCGAGGGTACACGCATGGAGCATCGTCGCCTCACCAAGCCCGATGACCGGGATGTCGACCGCGGAGCGGCATTCGATCAGCCCTGGTTCCTGAAAGTGTCCGATGACAAAGGCATCGTAACCCTGTTCTTCGGCCTTGATCGCATTGCGGATTGTCTGGGCCGCGCAACGAAACTCAGTTAGTGGATTCAGATAGCGGTCGGGCGGAGAAATGTCATGCACCTGGAAAGAAACATCGGGATCGGCATACCTCTTCAGAGACTCTTCGAGGCGCGCGATGTACGGGTGCTGCTCGCCGGGATCGACAAAGCTCTGATACCAGATTCGCGCCGGGCTACGCGGCTTAGGCTGTGCGACTTGCCTGTCTGTGTTCATGCTGCCCTTGTTCAGAACGAAACCTCCTCCGCGGGGTCGCGAGAGGAGTCCATATAGCTATGTCCCGCTGGAGGAATGAGGATGCGGAACGGGCTGGCCTTGCTCTCTGAGCCCTTCGAGATGCAGCCTAATAGCCTTCCGGATGAGCGTTAAGACCTCATCGCGGGTATCGCCCACAACCGCGCACCCGGGCAGTTCCGGGGCGTACGCTCCAAAGCTTGTTGTGCCTTCTCCTACAACGGCCATATAACGCATACTTTCGTTTACCTCTTCAGGCGAGGCCGCGACGGACACGGGAACTCTGCAAGAGCGTGATTCTACTATCGCGTGCTTGGAAAAACCTTCTTACGCGCAGTTACGCGGCGGAACGCCCACAAGGGGCTTTCGCCCTACGCCGTCGTTCGTAGGCGCGTTTTAACGCATGAGTAGCGTCCCGTTCGACACCCACGCCGCCGTCAAACGCCTGACCGAAGCCGGCGTCACGGAAGCGCTGATCCGCGCGATCACGGAAGCCAACGCGCGCGCCGATGTGGTCACGAAAGCCGACTTGCCCGACGCACTCGCCACGCTGCGCCAGAATCTGATCCGCTGGATCGTCGGACTGATTTTGCCTCTGTACGCCCTGCTCATCGTCAGCCTGTTCACCTGATCGCGGCGGAACGCCTACCAAGGGCTTCTGCCCTACGGTTCCTACAATAATAGGTACGGCGGAACGCGACAGCGGTTCCGCCAACCATCCGTCGGAACTAGCTTAAGCTTCCGCTCTGCGCGGGCTGGATACAACAAAGCAACGGCAGCGCTGACCAACACGCTCGCGCGCATCGCTTAGTTCCGCCCAAAACTTTTAACAATACTTCGCGTTTGCTTCACGCGGTTGTTAAACGCGCCAGCTCGTTAAGTAGTAATGCCAGCATAGTCCGGGTGGCGACGGCTTGCCAGGGCCGCCATATCACGCTCATTTCCTCAAGCGCGTCGGGGTTAGGACGAAAAGGCAAACCTTTAATTCTTTGTACCACCACGGCTAAAGCGAGGTCCCCGCTGGGCCATGCGTCTGACTGACCCAGCGCCATCAACAGATATGTCTCTGCTGTCCACGGGCCAATGTCATTGATCTTTAACAATGCAGCGCGCACCGCTGTATCATCCATCATGCCCAGTGCTTTCAGGTTGAGCGAACCATCGGTAATATCAACCGCGCCAGATGCCTAATGTAGCCGATCTTTTGACGGCTAAAGCTAATGCGCTTGAGTGAAGTCTCATCGAGATCAAGATAGCGCCTCGGCGTCAAGGGTGAGATCACGGCAAACAGGCGGTCGTATCCCGCCCTCGCGGACGTCACGGATACCTGCTGCTCTAATATGATAATGACAAGAGTCGCGAATCCCGACTCACGAGACCAAAGCGGTGGAACGCCAAATTCTTTGAGAATGGGGGCCAGGTCCGGATCACAACGCGCCAGACATTCCAGACCTTCCACTAATGCGGTCTGCGACAGCGCTATCGGCATCGCCTGCATTACCGCGCAGCTTCTGACATAAAAGCAGATCAAATATTGCTGGAGTAGAGAATGTCCAATGCTAACGCACACCTCTCGTCGATGCTGAATGCGTGAGACAAAAAAATTCCTCATTACCCGTGCCTGGGAAAACCCTTGCTTACGCCCATCTATGCGGCGGAACGCCCATAAGGGGGAATCTTCCTCAGTTCATTCGTTCGGCAGAGGTGCCGTGGAGTTCACCGCAGGTAGCAGCTATTGAACCTTGCATAAATGGTTAACTGTCATTCTGAGGCCGAAGGCCGAAGAATCTGCCGTTTTCCAAGGGATAAAGCAGATGCTTCACTTCGTCCAGCATGACCTCTCTGTTATGCACTTATGCAAGGCTCAATAAGTGGGACGGATATGGTGCGGTCGCCGCTGAGGTCGACGCTAAGCGTATCGTCCGACACCTTCACGTCCTCGACCGTTGGAATAAACCATTGCTGGATACAGCCTTACGGGGCCGAGCCGGAACTTCGCGACATGATCCTCCGCTCGACATGAACTTGAACCGATCGTTCTCCAGCAGGAAATACGCCGCTTATGGAAACCGCCTGAGCAACGATAAGAGAGCGCGAATTAGCCTATACGCACAAATAGCGCCGAGGCTTCGTCAAGAAATGCATCACCTAGACCGACGCGCTGTTCTGCGTATTATGCACTGACCTCGGCAAAATCAAGCTCCGCCTCGGCAAGAACGGTTACGGTTTTGATTCTCGACCTCTTTCAATACGACGACGCACCTCGGACCAGGGTGAACCCCCGCCGGGATTGGCTCGATAAGCTTCGAGGCGCTGACGAAGCACCTCGCGATGCCACTGCGGCACCCGAGATCTTCTATAACCGAGAGGCGCTGCGGTACAGGCAACTGCTTGATGCGGCCAATATAGACATTGCTCCTGGCGAAAGTACGGACTCTCCAAGCAGGACAGACAACAGCATCCAACGTCCTGAATTAACGATGGGGCGGAACAGGTAGGCTGCCCGGAAATCCCCCCCAACGGGTCGGTCCGCGCCCGCCCAAGTTAACGGTTAGGCGAACAGCGGGTCGAATTCGCGTTCCAGACTAAAAACTTCGGCGACGTCTTCGATGCGCCGGTCCAGTGAGTGCCTCACTTCATCGACTTCCATGCCGAGCAGCAGCCGCAGGCCGATGTTAATTAGCATTCACCGCAGATGCGGTTGGGGTTGTCGCCGCCGCGCCGAAGGTCCGGATCAGCGCATACAGATCGATGCCGGGAGTACAAGCGCGTTAGTTTAAAAAGACCTACCGCTGGCACTTGCCGCAATAAAAACTCGACCGCTGGCCGATTACCCGAAGCCGGATTGAATAACCGCAGCGCGGACAGTTCGCGCCGGCCTTCCCGTACACGCGCAGTTCGTGGCGAAAGTAGCCGGGTCTGCCGTCTTCGCGCACGAAGTTTCGCAAGGTGGTCCCGCCGTGGCCGATTGCGATTTGCAGTACCTGTTTGATGCTCAACGCCAGCACGTGATAGCGAGCACGGCTGATGCGACCGGCGGCGCGCGCGGGGTGGATGCCGGCGGCGAACAGCGATTCGCTGGCGTAGATGTTGCCTACGCCGACGACAACGCGGCTATTCATGATGAAATCCTTCACGCTCAAAGTGCGGCCACGCGCGCGCTGGATTAGATAATCGCCGTCAAAGTCGTCGCTCAGTGGTTCCGGGCCAAGGCCATGCAATAGCGGGTGCGCAAGCGGGTCGCCATCAATCCACAACAGCGCACCGAATCGCCGTGGGTCACGCAGCCGCAGAACCTGGCCTGAATCCAGCCGCAGGTCGATGTGGTCGTGGGGTTGCGGCGGTATGTTGGCATCGATCACGCGCAGGCTGCCGGACATGCCGAGGTGCATCAGCGCCGCGCCATTGGCCGTGTGCAGCAGCAGGTATTTCGCCCGGCGCGTGACATCGATGATGCGCTGACCTTCAAGATTACGCGCCAGATCGGCGGGCACCGGCCAGCGCAGCATGGGCTGGCGGATGTCCACATGGATGACGCGCCGGTCAATCAGATGTGGGGCAATGCCGGCACGTGTGGTCTCAACTTCGGGGAGTTCGGGCAAGGCTTGAAAGGTAGCGAATCAGTAGGGGGTCATGGGAGGCCATTAGGCATACTTAGCTGTATCCGACATTCACGCTCCAGACAATCGCTACGCGACCATCTGTCGCCCGATCGCAACATCATGTGTACTTAGTGGCCGCTCATCGACACTTTAGCGCCACCCGTCTTCACGCCGTCGCGCTGGAAATCTCTTTTCGGCTACCGTCCACTGTGGTCAGTGATCTACGTCCACTCAAGCGGTTTGGCTCCTACAATCACTGAGCCACAAGGCAGCGAACAGGGATAACGTCTATCGCCCATAGCGTTGAGTGTTTGAATAAAGATTATTGTGCTAGAGCCGTTATCACAGGTCGAGCAATGTCATGCGAGAACATATCATGAAACGGTGCAGATTTCCGGAGCCATTGTTAGTTTTGATCTTGGCTATCGCGTTCCCTTCTGTGCCCATTGCAGATGTAAGTATTGCGCCGACATATGGCTGGAAAGGTCAGCGACTAAACGGGAACTATAGCTGGGGATGGCCAAAAGCAGATTCTCAGCTTTTCAAGACTTATGGTGAAGCTGTAACGTGGACAATCAATGAGGCAAAAAAGTCGGGCTGGGATAAGTATGATCTGACGAGAATCGTGTCCAATAATCTTAAACTGTTCCTGCGCAAGAATATCGACAGCAAGCTACACAACTACTTCAGCCACAATCATCCTAATTTTCAAAGCCCAACCGAATTTACTGGCCGCGAACTCAGGTACTGCGAGGATTGGCAAACGAATGTTCCAGAATCCCGGATTAGTTCAATTGGGCAGGTAATGTATGGCTCGGATGTGCAGCTTATTCATACGTCAGCAATTTAGACAACACTTGGTGCTGATATGCGATAATACGCTAGGCCATGAAACGAGACGGACGCACACTGGGTCACGCCACGCTGGAGACCATCCGCAAGATGGCGGTGGAGCGAGTACGCGAGGGGGAGCGTGCCAGCGATGTGATCGCGAGCTACGGCTTTCATCGCTGCACGATCTACGGATGGCTCAAGGCGGCTCGCGGCCGTGGCAAGGGACTCAAGGCGCTCGCGGCGCGGCCGGCAACGGGCCGTCCGCGCACGCTGACGGCGGCGCAGGAACGGCAGGTGTTTCGCTGGATCAACGGCAAGAACCCGATGCAATACGGGTTTGACTTCGGCCTGTGGACGCGGCAGATCGTGCGTGAGCTGATCACGCAGCGATTCGGCGTGCAATTGAGCCTGACCTCGATTGGCAGCTTGCTGGCGCGGCAGGGTCTGACCCCGCAGAAACCGTTGCAGCGTGCCTACCAGCGGGATCCCGAAGCCATTGAGCGCTGGCAGCGCCAGACCTACCCGGCGATTGCGCGCCGCGCCCGCCGCGAGCAGGCCGAGATTTATTTCTGGGACGAGTCGGGCTTTCGCGCCGATGCCGTCCAGGGCACGACTTGGGCTGCCAAGGCGCAAACGCCGGTGGGGGCCGTGCCCGGGCAGCGCCAGCGCATCAGCGCCGCATCGGCCGTCAGTTCCAAAGGCGCGTTCTGGTTCGCGACCTATCCCGGTGCTTTGACCGCCGCGCTGTTCGTCGACTTGCTGCGCCGCCTGATGCGCGGACGCCGTAAACCCTTGCACCTGATCCTCGATGGCCTGCCGGCGCACAAGACCCGCGCCGTCAAGGACTACGCCGCCGGACTCAACGGCAAATTGACGCTGCACTATCTGCCGGGCTACGCCCCGGACCTCAATCCCGACGAACTGGTTTGGAGCCATGCCAAGCGCACCGGCAACGCGCGCCGGCCCCTGCAAAAGGGCGAACGTCTGGCCGCGCGCATCACCGCTCAACTCGCCGATATCCGCAGCCGCCCCGCACTGGTCCGATCTTTCTTTAAACATCCAAGTGTTGCCTATATTTCTGACTGCTGAGTAA
>JACCYU010000070.1 GCA_013696315.1 Gammaproteobacteria bacterium
ACCCAAGGCTGCGTAACCCAACCGCAGAGAATCCACTTATCGGAACGGGTAGAACTGTTCAAACAGATGGGGCCAGCTCTGTGTTGCGCGCGCATCCCGCAATGGTCGCGGTGGTGTTCATGGGTGTGGGGATATTCTTCTTTGCTACGGTCTCGGACCGGATCGGGCGCAGGAATCTGTCGCTGCTCAGCGTGGCGTGCATGGGCGTGTGGGCGTTCCCGATGTTTCGACTCGTCGACACCGGCAATCCCGTTCTGATCACCCTGGCGTTCACCGTCGGCATGGTCGCCTGGTCCGCGATGTACGGGCCGATGGGCGCGTACTTCTCGGAATTGTTCCCGACGCGCGTGCGCTATTCCGGTTGCTCTCTGAGTTTCGCGCTCGCGGGCGTGCTGGGCGGCGCGCTCGCGCCCATCATCGCCGTGCGACTGTTGAGCGCCACCGGCACGTCATCGTCTGTGGCGCTGTACGTGTTCGCGATGGCGGTGGTGAGCTTTGCCTGTCTGCTGCTGCTATCGGAAACCTTGGACGTTGCTGAACAGCAAACCTGAAAAAGGCTTCGAACCAGGACGCGCAAAGATTCAGATCGCAATGAGCCAGGCCCAGGAAATCCTGCGCGCCGTGTTCGGCTACGAGCAGTTTCGCGGCCAGCAGGCCGCCGTAGTCGAACACCTGAGCGGCGGCGGCGATGCGCTGGTGCTGATGCCGACCGGCGGCGGCAAGTCGCTGTGTTATCAGATTCCAGCGATGATCCGTCCCGGTGTCGGCGTCGTGGTCTCGCCTCTGATCGCGCTGATGCAGGATCAGGTGGACGCGCTGTTGCTGGCCGGCGTCAAGGCGGCGTTTCTGAATTCGAGTCTGGATTTCGAGTCCGCGAGCCGGGTCGAGCAACAGTTGCTCAATGGCGATCTGGATCTCTTGTACGTTGCGCCCGAGCGGCTGATGACGCCGCGGTTTCTGCAACTGCTCCAACGCGCGCAAATCGCACTCTTCGCGATTGACGAGGCGCACTGCGTGTCGCAGTGGGGGCACGATTTCCGTCCCGAATACGTGCGGCTCTCGATCCTGCACGAACGCTTCCCGCAAGTCCCGCGTATTGCGCTCACCGCCACCGCCGACGCGCTCACGCGGCGCGAGATTGTCGAGCGGCTGGGGCTGACTGGCGCGCGTCAGTTCGTCGCCAGCTTCGACCGCCCGAACATTCGCTATCACATCACGCAGAAACGCAACGCGCGCGAGCAGATGCGCGTGTTCTTAAGCCAGCAGCGAGGTAACGCGGGCATCGTCTATTGTCTGTCGCGCAAGAAAGTCGAGCAGACCGCGGCGTGGTTGGCTGATGACGGCTGGCTGGCGCTGCCTTATCACGCGGGCCTCAACGCGGCGACGCGGCTCGAGCATCAGCAGCGATTTCTGCGCGAAGAAGGCGTGGTCATCGTCGCGACCATCGCTTTTGGGATGGGCATCGACAAGCCCGACGTGCGCTTCGTGGCGCACCTCGATCTGCCCAAGAGCATCGAGGGCTATTACCAGGAAACCGGCCGCGCGGGCCGCGACGGTCTGCCGGCGCACGCATGGCTGGCGTACGGCCTGAGCGATGTGGTCAGTCTGCGGCAGATTGTCGAAGGCAATGATACAAGCCCGGAGCGCAAACGCGTGGAGAAGCAGAAGCTCGATGCGCTGCTGGGATTCTGCGAGTCTATCGGCTGCCGACGCGCCGCGCTGCTGGAGTACTTCGATGAAGCTCACGGGGGCGCCTGCGGCAACTGCGACAACTGTCTGGAGCCGCCGCGCACCTGGGACGGAACCACGGCCGCGCGCATGGCGCTCTCCTGCGTTTATCGCACCGGCCAGCGTTTCGGCGCCGGGCACCTCGTCGACGTATTGCTGGGCAAACGCACGCCAAAAGTCCAGCAGTTCGGCCATGACCAGAAAAGCACCTTCGGTATCGGCCAGGCGCACACCGCCGCCGAGTGGCAGAGCGTGTTTCGGCAACTGGTCGCAAGCGGCTATCTCCATGCCGACGCTGACGCCTACGGCGGTCTGAAGCTGACCGAAGCCAGCCGGCCCGTGTTGCGCGGCGAGGTCAGCATCGCGTTCCGCGTGGACGACCGGCCTTTGAGGAAGGACAAGCTGGCGCGCGCCGACGCCGTGAGCACGCCCGGTGATTCCTTGTGGGAGCAGTTGCGCGAAGCCCGACTCAAGCTTGCCCGGGCGCAAAACGTCCCGCCTTACGTGATCTTCCACGACAGCACCTTGCGCGAAATGCACGCGCGCCGTCCGCGCACCCTGGCCGAGCTGGCGCGCGTGCCCGGTGTCGGCGAGCGCAAACTGGAACGCTATGGCGGGGACTTTCTGGATGTTCTGGTGCACGCTTCAACGGCGGACGATCCGTCGTCGGCTCCGATTCGCGAGGCGCCGCGCGCGCAGTCGAACGGCATCTCCGACACCAGTCGCGTGACGCTGCAACTGGCGCGCGATGGCAAAACGCCGGAACAAATCGTCCGCACGCGCGGGCTGAAACCGAGCACGATCTATGCGCACCTCGCGGATGCGATCGAGGGTGGCCGACTGCAACTCAGAGAAGTGCTGGCCATGCCCGACGTGGAAATCGCAACGATTCAGGCGGCGATCCTCGCCCTGCCGGAGGGCGAGCGGCTGACCCTGAAATCCGTGTTCGAACTGTTCGCGGAAAAGTACGACTACGGCGTTCTGCGCTGCGTGCGGGCGGCAATGCTGGTCGATACGGATCGAGCTGCTTCCAGCGCGGATGGGTCTGCCCCCAAACCCCATTAGGTACCAAAATGGCAAATCAAGTTGCGACGCCCCGCGGTCTCCACACTCACGCCGTAGCTTTCTCGGAGGCGGCGGAGGCGTACATGCGGCCGAGATTTCCGATCCGCTACCAAAGTTTTTCCTTTGGGGTCGTGTAATCGAACTCTTGCTAAAAAGCTTCCTCCTTGCGGAGGGCCAGTCTGTTTCGAAGCTGAAGTAGAAAGACTTCGGACATGACCTCAACGCTTTACTGCGTGACGCTGAAGAACGTGGCATATCGAATGTGATCGGGTTAAATAGCACGTACCGCGCGATTGTCCAGGTCTTGAACCATGATTACTTGAGTAAGCGCTTTGAGTATCGCGAGTCAGGTGCTACCTATTATCTTCCGGATATCACGCTGACCTGCCAACTTGTTAAAAGACTATTGAAAGGTGTCGATTTCCACCTGAAGAATCACCACGGCATCTAACAATCTGTCCCACACCCACCGGGCGAGCAAGTCCCTGACCGAGCCTTACGACTTCGCATAGTTGTGGGACGAACTGGGGCTTACGCATCACCGGCGATAAAGCTCGCGCGCCTACGTGCACAAACGATCCTCGCCGGTCAAGTCCGTGTAGCTTGTGCGGGGTAGCGCGCTTCCCGGATACAGATCGGACTTTCGCGTTCACTCCAACCCGCCACTTTGCACCAACACAAAGCGCGTCCCGTGTGCATGCACCGAAGCGGTTCACCGTTGGCCCGACGGGCCATCTTATCCAATTGATTTATCAAGTTATATATCCTGGCACAACGGTTGCTGAGAGGGTTACGGATAAATCGGTTCAAACCCATACGCCACCAACTCGGCGACTGTTGCTGCGCGCCTAACGAAACCCGCGGCGTGACGGCGAGAACGCGTGTCTTGAAAGACCCGCGATCGGGATCATGGGCGATTGACAGCGGTGCTTTACCCATCCTGCCTATGTCTGCGAGGAGTGTTTGATGGAGAAAAAAACACGGCTGGTCCTGATCGGCAACGGCATGGCGGGCGTGCGCACGCTTGAGGAATTGCTCAAGATCGCGCCGGATCTGTACGACATCACCGTGTTCGGCACCGAGCCTTACGGTAATTACAACCGCATCCTGCTCTCGCCGTTTCTGGCGGGCGAGAAGAGTCTGGACGAGATCATGACCAACCCGCGCGCGTGGTACGAGGAGCGCGGCATCACGCTCTACACCGGCGATACGGTCACGCGCATCGACCGGCGACGACGGAGTGTGCATTCGTCGTCCGGGCGCGAAGTGCCGTACGACCGCCTGCTGCTCGCCACCGGCTCCGAGCCATTTGTGATCCCGGTGCCGGGCGCCGAGCTGGACGGCGTGATTACCTTCCGCGATATCGGCGACGTGAACGCCATGCTGAGCGCCGCGCAACGCGGCGGGAAGGCGGTCGTGATCGGCGGCGGCCTGCTCGGACTGGAAGCCGCATACGGCCTGCACAAGCGCGGCATGGCGGTCACCGTCGTACATCTTTTGGGCAGCCTAATGGAGCGCCAGCTCGACCCGGTCGCCGCCGAGTTGCTGCGACATTCGCTCTCGCAGCGCGGACTCAGGTTTCTGATGGGCAAACAGACCCGCGCGGTCCTGGGCGACACACATGTCACCGGCGTGCGCTTCAAGGACGCGGACGACTCCGAAATCGAAGCTGATCTGGTGGTGATGGCCGCCGGCATTCGTCCCAACATGAATCTGGCGCGCGACGCGGGCCTTCACTGCGGCAAGGGCGTGGTGGTCAACGACACCATGCAGACCTACGATCCGCGTATCTACGCGGTGGGTGAGTGCGTCGAGCACCGCCAGGCGACCTATGGGCTGCTGGCGCCGCTGTGGGAGCAGGCCAAGGTCTGCGCCAGCCATCTGGCGCGGATGGGCTACGGTCGCTATCCGGGCTCGCTGAGCGCGACGCAGCTCAAGGTCACCGGCATTGACGTGTATTCGGCGGGCGATTTCACCGGTGACGAAGACTCGGAGGCGCTCATCTACAAGGACATCCGCCGCGGCGTGTACAAGCGTGTGATGCTTAAAGATAACCGCATCACCGGCGCGGTGCTGTATGGCGATACGCGCGACGGGGGCTGGTATTTCCGCCTGATGCAGAGCGGCGAGAACGTGTCCGGCGCGCGCGAACACTTGATCTTCGGCGCGGCCTATGCCGACGCAGCGCGGACTGCCGATGACGGGCGAACGAAAGTTCCCGAAGAACGGCTGGCGGCGTCCGCTTGACATCGTGACAGCTGCGGTCCGTACAACCTGCCCCTATTGCGGCGTGGGCTGCGGTCTGCGCGTGAGCGTCGAGGGCGACGATGTCAGAGTCGCGGGCGACGCCGAGCATCCATCAAACCGCGGCAGCCAGTGCTCCAAGGGCAGCGCGCTCGCGCAAACCATCGGCCTCGAAGACCGCCTGCTGTATCCGATTGTGGACGGCCAGCGCGCCACCTGGGACGCGGCGCTGGACGCGGTCGCCAGCGGATTCGCCGACGTGATCGCCGAGCGCGGCCCGGACGCCGTGGCGTTCTACGTCTCCGGGCAGCTGCTGACCGAAGACTATTACGTCGCCAACAAGCTCATGAAGGGTTATATCGGCGCGGCTAACATCGATACCAATTCGCGGCTGTGCATGTCGTCCGCCGTCGCGGGCCACCAGCGCGCGTTCGGCGAGGACGTGGTGCCCGGCTGTTACGAAGACCTGGAGCTGGCCGAGCTGGTGGTGCTGGTCGGTTCCAACACCGCGTGGTGTCATCCCGTGATCTATCAGCGCATTGTCAAGGCGCGCGAGCATGATCCCGGCAAGCGACTCGTAGTCATCGACCCGCGGCGCACCCCCACCGCCGAGGGCGCCGACCTGCACCTGGCGATCGAGCCCGGCACGGACGTGGCTCTGTTCAACGGGCTACTCGCGTATCTCGCGGACACGGGCGTCGCGGATATTGCCTTCCTACAGGAACACACAAGCGGGGGCGCGGCGGCGCTCGAAAGTGCGCGCGAGGGCGGCGATTTACGCAATGTGGCGAGCACCTGCGACATCGATGTCGCCGACGTTGCGAAGTTCTATACCTGGTTCGCGGCGACCGCAAGAACCGTCACCGCGTTCTCGCAGGGCGTGAACCAGTCCACCAGCGGCACTGATAAGGTCAACACGATCATCAACTGCCATCTGCTGACCGGGCGCATCGGCAAACCCGGCGCGGGACCGTTTTCCATAACAGGCCAGCCCAACGCGATGGGCGGACGCGAGGTCGGCGGGCTGGCGACCACGCTGGCGGCGCACATGGGCTTCGAGAAGGCCGACACAGTACGGCGTTTCTGGAATTCGCCCGCGATCGCCCGCAAGCCGGGCCTCAAGGCCGTCGAACTGTTCCAGGCGATCGACCAAGGCAAAATCAAGGCGGTGTGGATCATGGCGACCAACCCGCTGGTCAGCCTGCCCGACGCCGACGCTGCCAAACGCGCGCTGGCCCGATGTGAACTGGTGGTGATCTCCGACTGCATGCGGCGCACCGACACGACACGGTTTGCCAACGTGCTGCTGCCGGCCGCCGCCTGGGGCGAGAAGGACGGCACGGTGACGAATTCCGAGAGGATCATCTCGCGTCAGCGCGCGTTCCTCACCTGTCCCGGCGAGGCGCGCCCGGACTGGTGGATTGTCTGCGAGGTCGCGCGCCGATTGGGATTTGGCGAAGCGTTTGAATTTGAGAATCCGGCCGAGATTTTCGCCGAACACGCGCGTCTTTCGACTTATGAGAACAACGGCGCGCGCGCGTTCGACATCGGCGATCTCGTTGAACTCGATGCCAAAGGCTACGCCGGTCTGGAACCGACTCGATGGCCGGCGAGTAGCACGCGGGAAAATCCCCCCTGGCTCCCCTTTGCAAAGGGGGGAAGGCGACCCAAACCAGAGTTAACAACGCGACTCTTCACCAACGGCGGCTTCACGTTCCCGGATGGGCGCGCGCGGCTGATCGAAGTCAAAGCGAAACCACCGGCCAATGCGCCCGATGCTGAGTTCCCGTTGATTCTCAACACCGGTAGAGTACGCGATCACTGGCACACCATGACGCGCACGGCCAAATCGCCACGGCTCGCCAGCCACATTTCGGAGCCGTTCGTTGAGATTCATCCCGCCGACGCCGCGCACTATGGCATCGAGGACGCACCACTCGCGACCGTGACGACCAGTTGGGGTTCGCTGATCGCACGTGTCACCGCCAGCGAAGGCCAGCGTCGGGGCACCCTGTTCGTACCCATCCACTGGAACGATCAGTTCGCCAGCCATGCGCGCGTAGGCGCACTGGTCAATCCCGCGGTCTGCCCACTCTCCGGCGAGCCGGAGTTCAAGCACACGCCCGTCAGCATCGTACCGTTCGGCGCCGCCTGGTATGGCTTCGCGCTCGCTGCAAGGCGACTGTCCATGACGCGCGCCGATGGCATTGATTACTGGGTCGCCGTACCGGGTCAGGGTTTCTGGCGCTACGAACTGGCCGGCCGACAGACGCCAGCAGATGCGGCTGCGTGGGCGCGGCGGCTGTTGGACATCGGCGCACGCGAAGTCGACTGGATCGAATACCGCGACGACGCCACTGGCGTCTATCGCGCGGCGCACGTCGATGGCGGCACGCTGGAAGCCTGTCTGTTCATGGCAAAAGCGCCCAGCCTGCCGGCGTGCACTTGGCTTTCCAGCCTGTTCGTGCAGGACGGGCTGGAGGAATGCGATCGCGCCGCCCTGCTTGCGGGGCGCCCCGCCGACCCGGCCGCGGACATCGGGCCGCAAGTGTGTTCGTGCTTCGGTGTGGGTCGCAACACGATTAACGATGCCATCCGCGCGGGGAGTTTGAAAACGCCCGCGGCGGTCGGAGAAGCGCTAAATGCCGGCACCAACTGCGGCTCCTGTGTGCCCGAGATCAAGGCGCTGCTGGCTGAAGCCGCGCGCGCCAATTGAGGAGAATTCCATGAGCGACGACGATTTCAGCGAAGCACAGAAAAAGTATCTGCAGGGCGTGACCGCCGGGCTGCACATCGCGCGCGGCATTCCCGGTCTGTCGGGTGGCAAAAAACTCTCCCCTGACGAGATCCATGTGCAGGCTCGCATCCGCACGCAAGCCGAAGGCGGCGAGCTGTGCGGTCAGGAGCTCGCCAAGGCTGAGAAGAATCCTCTCGATCTCTGGGACGAAATGCAGGCCAGCGCGGTGAAGGGCGTCTACCCGAAAGGTGACGACGTATTCCTGTACAAGTCCAGCGGCCTGTTCTACGTGGCGCCCAATCAGAATTCATACATGTGCCGGCTGCGCATGCCGAACGGGATTTTTACGAGTCACCATGTGCGCGGCACGGCGGATCTGGCGGAGACGTACGGCGGCGGCTACACGCACGTCACCACTCGCGCCAACCTGCAGATTCGCGAGATCGGGGCACGCGATCCGATCAACGTGCTGATGGGTCTGCAGGACTTGGGGATCATCAACCGCGGCGCGGGCGCCGACAATATCCGCAACATCACCGGCAGCCCGCTGGCGGGCATCGATCCGCAGGAGCTGATCGACACGCGGCCGCTTGCACGGCAGATGCACCATTACATCATCAACCATCGCGAGCTCTACGGGCTGCCGCGCAAATTCAACATCGCCTTCGATGGCGGCGGGCGCATCAGTGCGCTGGAAGGCACCAACGACATCGGCTTCGCCGCGGTCCGCCCGAAGGCGGATTCGCCGCTGCCGCAAAAGCCGTATTTCCGCCTGCTACTCGGCGGCATCACGGGGCACGAGGACTTCGCGCGCGATACCGGCGTCATGCTCAAACCCGATGAATGCGTGGCGGTGGCAGCTGCGGTGCTACGCGTGTTTATCGCTAACGGCGATCGCACCGATCGCGAGAAGGCGCGCCTGAAATATCTTATCGATCGCTGGGGCTTCGACAAATTCATGGCCGAGACGCAAAAGCACCTGCCCTTCACCTTGCGCCGCTTTCCACGGCAACGCTGCGAGCCGCGCGCTCAGGTACACAAGCACGGCCACATCGGCACGCACCCGCAGCGCCAGAAAGACAAACACTATATCGGCGTGGTGCTGCCGGTCGGCAAGCTCAGCTGCGAGCAGATGCATGGGCTAGCGCGCCTGAGCGACCAGTACGGCGACGGGCTGATCCGCTGCACGGTGTGGCAGAACGTAGTGCTGGCGGATATTGCCTCGGGCGATGTCGAGTCCGTGCAAAAAGAAATTGTGAAGCTGGGTCTCGATCATTCGGCCAGCAGCGTGCGCGCGGGGCTTGTCGCCTGCACCGGCAGTTTTGGCTGCCGGTTCGCCAACGCGGATACCAAAACGCACGCGATGGCCATCGCCGAGCACCTGGAGGGCAAACTGGAACTCGGGCAGCCCGTCAACATCCACGTGACGGGCTGCGACAACTCCTGCGCGCAGCATTACATCGGTGACATCGGTCTGCTCGGCTGCAGGGTCGATACCGGCGGCGACGAAACAGTGGACGGTTACCACGTGTATCTCGGCGGCGGCTACGAACACGAGGAAGGCATAGCCCGTGAATTGCGGCAGAACGTGCCGGCCGACGAGATACCGGTTTATCTGGAAGCTGTGCTGCGCGCGTATCTGGAACACCGCAAGAGCGCGGATGAGAGCTTTGTGGCCTTTGTGCGCCGGCACGGGATCGCGGAGCTCGAGGAGATGCTGAACAAAACCCAGGCCGAGGCGGCCTGAGGATTATTCTTATGAACGCACAAGTCGATCTGATACCGGAAGGCGCGCCTTTCGAAACCGAGCAGCGCGCCTGGCTCAATGGCCTGATCTCGGCGCTGGCGGGCTGGGAGGGTTCGCTGGGCGGCGCGGCTAGCCAGGAAAAGCCCAAGGAGAGTTTTCCGTGGCACGACCCGAACATGAAAATGGACGAGCGCATGGGCCTGGCCGAGGGCAAGCCGTACGAGCGCCGGCTGATGGCGGCGATGGCGCAGCTCGACTGCGGTCAGTGCGGGTATCTCTGCAAGACGTATGCTGAGGCCATCGCGTTCAATGGCGAAGACCTGAATCGTTGCGTGCCGGGCGCGAAGGAGACCGAGCGCAAGCTGAAAGAACTGACTGCCGAGGAAAACGCAGCGAAATCATCCGCCGAAGGCGGGGCCGACACTAAACCCGCGGCCCCAAAACCCAAGGCCAAAGGCCCGCTTGGCAGCCGCGACAACCCCTATCGAGCGAGCCTGCATTCCAGCACGCCGATGAACAAGGAGGGTTCGACCCGCGATACACGTCACGTGGTAATCGAACTGGGCGACAGCGGCATCGAGTATCGGCCGGGCGACTCCATGGGCATCTATCCGGAGAACGATCCCAAAATCGTCGATGCGATCCTGGAGGAGCTGAAAGTATCCGGCGGCGAGACCGTCGAGGCGCCGAGCGGGGAGAACAATCTGCTGCGCCAGGTGCTACTGAAAGAACTGGACATCACCAAGCCAAGCGACGATTGTCTCGCCTGCCTGGCCGAGGCTGCGAGCGACGCGGACGAGGCCGAAGATTTAGCCATCCTGGCCCGGAGCGGCGCTGAGGAAGGCCAGGGTCTGCTGGAACTGCTGCGCGTTTATCCCAGCGCGCGGCCGGAACTGCACCCGCTGGTGAAAAGCCTGGACAAGCTGCAGCCGCGTCTTTATTCAATATCGTCCTCGCCCAGGGAATACCCGACGCAAATCCACACCACCGTTGCCGTGCTCAAGACCGCAATCTACGGGCGGGGTTACAAGGGTGTGGCGTCGACTTTTCTCGCCAAGCGCCTGAGCCGTGGCGGCGAGGTACCGATTTACTTGCAACCCACCGAAGGGTTCCGGCTCAGCGAAGACACGGACGCGCCGGCCATCATGATCGGCCCCGGCACCGGCATCGCGCCATTTCTGGCCTTTCTGCAGGAACGCGAGGCGCGCGGCGACGCGGGTCGCAACTGGCTGTTCTTCGGCAATCCCAAGAGCTCGACCGATTACATTTATCAGGAGTCAATGGAAGCGTGGCGCAAAAGCGGACTGCTCGCGCGCCTGACCCTGGCGTTTTCCCGCGACCAGGAAGACAAGGTCTACGTGCAGAATCGCATGCTCGAAATGGCCGAGGAGTTCTGGCTGTGGCTGGAAGCGGGTGCCGTGATCTACGTCTGCGGCGACGCCGAACGCATGGCCAAGGACGTGGATAAAGCCCTGCACCGCATCGTCGCGGAACAAGGGGTCTTAGGCGAACAAAAGGCGGCGGCGTACGTCAAGCGACTTTCCGAACAAGGTCGGTATCTGCGCGATGTTTATTGAATGGCCGAGGCGTTCGACATCGGTGTCGGGAGCGACAACCTCTTAAGCCGAAACATCGCGAGCGACAATGTCGACGACGGCTTCGACAGCTCCGGCGAGAGCAATACCTTTACGGCCAATGCGGCACCGACAACGGTGACCGTTTCGTGGCCAGAGGCAACGATGAGGTGAGCCGGAACGTGGCGCTGGGCAACCTGGATAACCGTTTCCGCGTTTCCGGAATCAGCAATACGCTGACCCGCAATAATGCCAACGACAACCTGGACGACGGGATCGAGGTCGAGAACGGCGCCACCGACAACTCGCTCGCGCGCAACGCGGCGTCAAGGAATGGCTCCGCCGACAACGACGGCGGCTTCGACCTGGAGGATGATAATTTCCTCTGCGACACCAACACCTGGAAGAACAACACGGGGATCAGAGATCCCTCTCAGCCCTGCGTCCAGTAGCAACCCCGGATCGCGCCCGGAGCCTGCCCCGTACTTGCGACCTGGCTTCCATCCAGGCTATCCAATCTGACCGTAGCCTGGATGGAGCGCCACGGCATCCGGGGATCAGGTGTACCGCCCGGAACCGTGCGAAGACTGCATTGAGATAAACCGTCTCAGGGATCGCCGGGTGGATCAAATGATCGGGCGCCTGGCCACCGAGTTTGAGGATCTGCATTTCGCGGCTGGTGTAGCGTGCCACGAGCGCTTCCGGCGTCAGGTGATACGAGCGCGAGCGGGAGCCTTGGAGGCATATACTCCCGCTTGCGCCGATGTAACTGAACACATCCAGCACCCCTTGCTTGTTTGTTAACTGGTGACACCCTTGTTGCTGCCTCGCATTGCGCCGCACCACCGGCGGGCACACCTTCACCTCGATGACCCAATAGCAGGCGCCTCCCGCCTGACCACCGCTGCGGTTCTTATCCATTGATACCCATAACTCATTATTTTTCTAAGCGTTAAGCGCTCTTCAAGGGTCTGGCACACGCCTTGCCATCCTCTCATTCAAGAACGTGGCTCAAACACAAACCCGCCGCACGGCGTAATCGCGTCGCGTTCCCTACTCGCTGGATGTGCCCGATATCCGCCTGGACTTGAATGGAGAACCTCACGATGAAACTCACGACGAAAATCATTCCCATCGATCTGCGCCGTCGGCGGGCGCTGGATAAAGCTCACGCGCAGGAGGTCAAGGCGGCCCGCGCTGCGTTTACACACCCGGACGCCGAGTATGAGCCACAGCCCGGAAACAATGGAGAGCGGCAGCGGGTAGTCAGGTTGAAGTCGCCAACGCAAAGACACGATGGAGAGACGTCGTGAGTAGCCGCACGATTCACGACTGGCGGCCAAATGATCCCGACTTTTGGGACCAGACCGGCAAACCGATCGCGCAGCGCAATCTGATCTTTTCGATCTTCGCGGAGTTTCTTGGTTTTTCCGTGTGGCTGCTGTGGAGCGTGGTCGCCGTTAATCTTGAAGCCGCGGGTTTCGACTATTCAACCGAGCAGCTGTTCTGGCTGGTGTCGCTGCCGGCCCTGGTCGGTGCGACGTTACGCCTGCCGTATGGGGCGGCGGTGCCGATTTTCGGTGGGCGCAATTTCACCGTGTTCAGCGCCGCGGCGTTGCTGGTACCAACCATTGGCCTTGCTGTGCTCGTGCAGGACACGACCACGCCGTACTGGCTGATGCTGCTGATTGCGAGCACCGCGGGCCTGGGCGGTGGCAACTTCGCGGCCAGCATGGCGAATATCAGCTATTTCTATCCCGATTCGCAAAAAGGCTGGGCGCTGGGGCTCAACGCCGCTGGCGGCAACATCGGCGTGAGCTTCGTACAGCTGGTGGTGCCAGCGATCATCGGTCTGGGAATTCTCGGTCTGGGCACCGCCGCCGCTGGTAGCGCGCCGGAGCTGCAATGGGCGGGCTGGATGTGGGTGCCACTGATCGCCGCTGCCACCGCTTGCGCCTGGTTTTTCATGGACAATTTGACCGTGTCGCAAGCTTCCCTGCGCGAACAGTCTGTAATCCTCAGACGCTCGCATACATGGATAATCTCGTTTCTCTACATCGGTACATTCGGCTCCTTCATCGGCTATTCCGCCGCGCTGCCGCTGCTCATCAACCTGCAATTCCCGGAGTTGAATCCGTTGCAGTTCGCGTTTCTCGGGCCGCTGGTCGGCTCGGTAGCACGGCCGCTGGGCGGCTGGCTCAGTGACCGCTACGGAGGAACGACCGTCACTTTCTGGAATTTCCTGATCATGCTCGCCGCCACGCTGGGCGTCATCGCCGTGCTGAAAGGCGGCTCGTTCCCCGCGTTCCTGGCGATGTTCATGGTCTTGTTCGTCACCACCGGCATCGGTAACGGTTCCACATTTCGCATCGTGCCGACAGTGTTTCTGCGCGATCGGCTGGCCGAAGTGGTTGGCCAAAACGAGGCCGCGCAAGCCACCGCCGAACGTAGCGGGCGCTTCGAGGCCGCCGCGGTGCTGGCTTTCAGTTCAGCCATCGGCGCTTACGGCGGGTTCCTGATCCCGCAGGGCTTCAGTCGTTCGATTTCTGCCACCGGTGGACCTGAATTCGCGCTGGGTCTGTTCGCGGCATTCTACGTCGCGTGCATAGCGGTCACCTGGTGGTGCTACGTGCGTACCGCCGCCGACAGCGATCCCGCCGAGGCTGCCGTGGCGATGGCTGAAACCTGAGCCTGATTAGGGCTGGCGGCTGCGGACCGCGCCGACTCGCGGTGAGTCGGCGGACACCGTGCCGGTCGATCGGACGATCTATCGCTTTGATGCTGGTGTACGGGCCCACCTGGAAGGCGCTGATCCACGAGGAGTTTGGCGACGGCATCATGAGCGCGATCGACTTCGCGATGAGCCTGGAACGCCAGCCAGATCCCAAGGGCGACCGGGTGAAGGTCGTGATGAGCGGGAAGTTTCTGCCGTACAAAACATACTGATCGAGAATTCTAGACATGCTCATTTCCCCACGCCCGCAAGACCGAGTCATCTTAAGCATCTGCCTGACCGCCGTCGCCGCACCCGCGCCGGCTGTGGCCGACGACTTGTGGGGCGCTTTGAGCGGCGGCAAGGTGGATTTCTACCTGCGGTATCGCTTCGAGCACGTCGAAGACGACCAGTTGCCCGCCGTGCGGGACGCAAACGCCAATACGTTGCGCACGGCCCTTGGCTATACGACCGGGCTGTTTTATGGATTCGCCGGCCGCTTGCAGTTCGAGGACGTGCGCGCAATCGGCAACGATCTTTACAATGACGGCGGTACGAACGGCATCATGGATCGCGCGACGGTGGTTGACCCCGAGGGCACTGAAATCAATCAGGCGTATCTGAGCTTCGCGGGGTTGCCCAACAGCGAGTTCCGCGCCGGTCGCCAGGAAATCACGCACCGCGAAGATCCGCTGCATCGATTTTTGGGCAACATTCTGTGGCGGCAGAACTGGCAGAGCTTCGACGCCGCGCGTTTCACCAGCGAGCCGCTGCCAGACGCCAGTATCGACTACTCGTACATCTGGAACGTCAACCGTATCTTCGGCGAAGACAATCCGTTGCCCGATCGCGCAGATTTCCGCATGGACAGCCACGCGCTCAAGCTCAACTACGACGGGCTTGAATGGGCCGCGCTGGAGACTTACGGGTATCTGCTCGACTTCGAGAGCGAGGCTTCAAAATTCCTCTCCACCGCGACCTACGGCGGGCGCGTGCAGGGCGAGCCGGGACTCGGCGACACCGGCGCAAGCCTCCTTTACACGGCGGAGTTCGCGAATCAGAAAGATTACGGCGACAACCTCAACGACATCGACGTGAACTATTATCTGGGTGAACTTGGCATAGGCCAGGCCTTCGACAGCGCCGCGCTGGCCTCGCTGGAGTTCAAAGCGAGCTACGAAGTACTGGAAGGCGACGGCGCAAATGCGTTTCAGACACCGCTCGGCACCAATCATGCCTTCCAGGGCTGGGCGGATCGCTTCCTCATCACGCCGTCCGATGGCGTCGAGGATTTGTACGGCACCTTAACCGCCTCGATCTATGACGCGAAGGTCATGCTCGTGTATCACGATCTAGCGGCCGAAAACAGCAACTACGACTACGGCACGGAGTGGGACGTGGCGCTCTCCAGGACATTCTGGGAGCACTACACATTCGGGCTCAAATACGCCGCCTATAGCGCCGATGACAACGCGCTCAACCTCGCGCGCAATGGCGTGGCCAGCGACGGCAAGCAGGCCTTTGACCTGGACAAGGCGTGGGCGTGGGTAGAGATCGATTTTTAGCAACTCTCTGGCCCGAGCCGTCGAGAGACCGCACGGCCGGCTCGCGCGGGCATCCCTTTTCGCCCGGCACTGTGACGGGGGCACAGTTCAGTGACGCCTGCTTGACGGAGAATGACGCATTGCCACCACAAGGAACGGTGTATGCGTCGCCCCTCACTCGCTTTATACGAAAGTTTATCCAGACTGCTGTCCCGCTCCTATGCCGGCAAGCTGCTGGCTGTGGCGCTGGTGGGCGGCAGCGTGCCGCTGATCGCCGTGCTGATTTATGTGCATTGCGTGTATGCGATGGAAGGCATCCTGTGGGAGATACTCATCGTCGCGACGCTCAGCATGATCGTTGGGACGGTGCTTACCGCGTACGGCATTTATGGTCTGATGGCCCCGATAGCGGTATCTACACTGGCGCTGCGTGTATACGTGGACGAAAGCCATTTGCCGTCGCTGCCCACCGGCCACCGTGATCTAGCAGGCAGGCTGATGAGCGAAACGCAACGCACCATCGAACTACTGGAGGAACGCAAGCGCTCGCTCACCGCCAAGGCCATGTACGACTTTCTTACCGGCGCATTCAATCGCCGCTCCGGCGCGGAGCGGCTGCAAACAGACACCGAGCGCGCGGGGCGCAATGGCGGCGGCTACACCTTGGCATTTATCGACCTGGACAATTTAAAGCAGCTCAACGACCAGCACGGTCATCACTTCGGCGATCTGTGTCTGATTCGTCTGGTCGACACCATCCGCGCGGACATGCGCAAGGGCGACTGGATCGCGCGCTGGGGCGGCGACGAATTCGTGTTGTTGCTATGGGACGTAAATGCGGACGCCGCGGCCGAAGTGCTGGTGCGTCTGGGTAACGCCTTTACCAAAGAACCGCTGACCACGGAGACAGGAGAACGGGTGTCCCTGCGCATGAGCGCCGGCGCATGCCAACATCAGCTCGGATGGCAGGGCGACACGGTGCTGAGGTATGCTGACGCGGCGCTGTTCGAGGCCAAGCGCAACGGCGGAGGCGGTGTGGTCACGTCCGATGGCAGCCGTTATACACACTGGCCATCGGAAAGACCACCGGCAAGTTAAGGGCCTCTGAACCATTCGCCGCAATCCTTTGTGCGAGCGGCCTCGAGCCAGACAAGGTGGATAACGCCCGCCGCCCCGTTCGACAAGCACTCGCAAGCTCGGACCCGGATTTCCAGAATTGCTGAAGTGTCGCCACGGATGGCTACGCGTCGCCTGGATTCGGCGCCATGCGTCCGCGTACTTGCCAGGCTTGATCCACCTTACAAAAGATCATGCACATGGAAGTAATGTAGAGGCATATAGTTTTGTCGATGGGTAAACCGCCCTGGTCGCGACGCACGCACGCCAGTTTACGATTTCGTTATGCGCGCACATCGAGGTAATCATGCAATAACAACGTCCGCTCGTTTTTTCGCGCCGGGACATGCTCAAGCTAGTCACGGGCGCGAGCGCCTGGCTGGCCAGCGGCGGACTGCTTTACGCGCAGGAGCGCACTATTTTATCAATCGCGCGATACCCTGCACTAACGATAAGCTGCCTGTTATCGGCCTGGGCACCGCGAGAACTTTCGATATCTACGCCGAAGACATTCCGCGGCCGCTGCGCGAAGTCATGCGGCTATTCGTAATGC